>NZ_LWFI01000999.1:0-2384 GCF_001635735.1 Oleiphilus sp. HI0067 | reverse complement strand
GAACACCGCGCAACGCTGATGGCGAAGAGCAGAGAATGATTGTGCTCGGCATGGGTAAATTAGGTGCGCGCGAGCTCAATGTGTCTTCTGATATCGACTTAATTTTTGCCTTTCCTGAAAAGGGCGAGACAGACCATCCAAAAAAGCCCATTGATAATCATCAATTTTTCTCAAAGTTGGGGCAGAAGCTGATTCATATGTTGGATGCTCAAACGGCAGAGGGTTTTGTATTTCGCGTTGATATGCGTCTGCGGCCTTATGGAACTAGCGGTGCCTTGGCTTTGAATCTGCGCGGTTTTGAAGATTACTTCCAAACACAAGGTCGTGAATGGGAGCGTTTTGCCATGCTGAAGGCGCGTGCAATCACCGGTACCAAAAATGACCGAGCAGTGTTGCTGAAGAGTATCATTCAGCCATTTGTGTATCGTAAATATCCCGACTATTCGAGCTTTCAAGCTTTGCGAGATATGAAGCGACTTATTATGTCTGAGGTGCATCGCAAAGGTGGCGATAGAAACATTAAGCTGGGTAGCGGTGGGATTCGTGAGATTGAATTTATTGCGCAAGCCGCGCAGCTCATATACGGAGGTCGTGACTTAAGACTCCAAGACACTGGTCTGCAAAGCGCTTATCAAACACTTGCTGAACAAGATTATCTGCCTAGTGAGTGGGTTGATCGTTTGTTAGAGGCATATTGTTACCTGCGCGATTTAGAGCACGCAATACAGGGGTATAAAGATCAGCAGACTCAGCAATTGCCTGATGAAGAAGCTGCACAAGATGCCGTTGTGCTGGCTATGAATGAAGAAAGTTGGGGCGCGTTAGTTGCCAGGCAAGCCAAGTTGCGGGCAAATGTATCGGCTATTTTTGAAGAGTTCCTGCAAGAAGATGCACAAAGCGAAGAGCATGAGGATGCTGGTGCTTATGAGTGGCTTCAGATCTGGCAGGTCGAAGACGATGAGCAGGGAAGTCGCACAGAGGCTTGGGCCAAGGAATTTGAACGGGCAGGGTATGATGATCCAGTTCTAGCCGCTCAGGCGATGGTTCAATTCAAAGACTTACCGCGTTTTCGCTCGATGACGCCAGCTGCGTATAAACGATTCGAAGAATTTTTGCCTCGCTTGCTTAATACGCTGGCAGTTGGCGAAGCGCCGAGCCTGACGTTAAAGCGCGTTTTGAAAGTAGTTCAAGCCGTCTTAGGGCGTTCTATCTATTTGGTTCTTCTTATTGAAAATGAGCAGGCGCTTCAACAGCTTTGTAAGTTGTGTTCAGAGAGTGAATGGTTCGCTGAACATATTTCGGCCACGCCAGTTGTACTCGATGACTTACTAAAGCCGGAGTTGCTGTATACGCCGCCTAAACGCGAAGAGTTAAGTGATGAGTTGCGTCAGTCCTTGTTACGTATTCCTGAGGAAGATCTTGAAGCGCAGATGGATTGTTTGAGGAATTTCAAACAGTCACATATGTTGCGTGTCGCAGCCGCTGAGATAAGCGGTGTCTTGCCTGTGATGAAAGTAAGTGATTACTTAACATGGTTGGCTGAAGCCTGTGTCGATTCGGCATTATCGATCGCTTTGCACAACTTAAGTCAGAAACATGGTTTCCCAGAAGGGGACGAATTAGAAGGTGGCTATTCTGGGTTTGCTGTGGTCGGTTACGGCAAGCTTGGTGGTATTGAGCTGGGCTATAGTTCAGACCTCGATATGGTATTTATTTACGATGCCAATGACTTCGGCTCAACGGATGGCGATAAGCCAATTAATAATCAGCTTTTTTATACTCGTTTAGGTCAGCGCTTGGTGCATATTTTGGGAGCCCAAACCTCTCAAGGGATATGTTATGAAGTGGACATGCGTTTGCGCCCCTCTGGTAATTCTGGAATGTTGGTGTCTTCGATTAAAGCCTTTGAAAAATACCAAAGAGAAGATGCTTGGACGTGGGAGCATCAGGCCTTAGTTCGTGCTCGCTGTGTTGCTGGTGATGAGCGGGTAATGGCTAAATTTGATGCAGTACGCGATGCGATTTTGAGTATGCCAAGAGAGCGCGCCAAGTTGCTTGAAGAAGTCCGAGTGATGAGAGAGAAGATGCATACGGCTGCAGCAGATAAGCTCGGCTCGATCGACATGGCAGAAAAAAATATCAAGCAAGGTCGAGGTGGATTGATTGATATTGAGTTCTTAACGCAGTTCTTGGTATTGGCCAATGCGCATGAGCATCCATCACTAACAGTTTGGTCAGATAATGTGCGCTTGTTGGAGGCACTTTCGTCAACCATTGATGAAAAACTTTCGTATCAAGCTTTGGATGATGCGTATAGAGCCTTACGATCTGCGTTGCACAGAAAAAGTTTGTCAGGTGTTAGTTATCCTGAAGGATTGAAAGAG
>NZ_LWFI01000998.1:0-450 GCF_001635735.1 Oleiphilus sp. HI0067 | reverse complement strand
TTCGAGGATCATTTTGGTGAGCTTAGTAACTTCCATTATGCGGTTACACGTGAGCAAGCGCTTCAAGTTTTAAAGGGCTTCATTCAAGAACGTTTAGTTTTGTTTGGTGATTATCAGGACGCCATGCAACAAGACGAGCCTTGGATGTTCCATAGTCATATCAGCTTTTATCTTAATGCAGGTTTGCTGACCGCCCATGAGGTGATTACTCAAGTCGAACATGCCTATCGCGAATATAATTTTCCTCTAAATGCGGTAGAAGGCTTTATTCGTCAGGTGCTTGGCTGGCGTGAATACGTGCGAGGTTTGTATTGGCACGAAATGCCCAAGTATGTTGATCAGAATTTTCTAAACGCTCAACGACATTTGCCGGGCTTCTTTTGGACTGGCGACACGCAGATGAACTGTCTCGCACAATGTATTAATGAGACCAAACAGAATGCCTATGCG
>NZ_LWFI01000997.1:0-2895 GCF_001635735.1 Oleiphilus sp. HI0067 | reverse complement strand
CCATGGGATATTAAAAATAAGCAAGGATCTGCGTACAAGGTGTTTACGCCCTATTATCGAAAAGGTTGCTTGTTATCAAAGCAACCTCGCTTACCCAAGGCAGCCCCTGATCTCTCAGATTGCGCTCTTCCCGAGGGACTTCAACAAAATACAATTGATGAGCTGGGTTTATTGCCAAGCATTCCTTGGTATGAACAGATGCAAAATGAATGGCAGCCTGGCGAGCAGGGGGCGTCAGATCGATTGACGCAATACATAGAAAGCGCAGCATTTGCCTATCGCGATCAAAGGAATATTCCGTCTGTCGTTGGGACCTCGCGGCTTAGCCCTTCTTTGCACTACGGTGAGCTGTCTCCGAATCAGGTTTGGTATGCCGTTAAACATGCATTCGAAGGTCGAGAGGATGATAAACATCTCGATACCTATTTAAGTGAGCTTGGTTGGCGTGAGTTTAGCTACTACCTCTTGTATCACTTTCCGCATATTCCGAGCGATAGTTTCAACGCCAAATTTGATGTGTTCACGTGGGAAAACGCTCCTGAAAAATTGCGTGCTTGGCAGACAGGTAACACGGGTATCCCGATTATCGATGCGGGTATGCGTGAGTTATGGCAAACGGGCTATATGCATAATCGCATTCGCATGGTTGTTGGCTCATTCTTGGTGAAAAACCTACGCTGTGATTGGCGCTTAGGAGAAGCATGGTTTAGAGACTGTTTACTCGATGCTGATCTTGCAGCCAATGTTGCCAGTTGGCAGTGGGTGGCTGGTTCAGGCGCCGACGCAGCACCTTACTTTCGAATTTTCAATCCCGTATTACAGGGCGAAAAATTTGATAGTGATGGCGAATACGTCAAGAAATTTTGCCCTGAACTTGCAGAGGTGCCGAAGAAGTTTATCCATAAACCGTGGGAAGCACCGACCGACATTCTCAAATCGGCAGGCGTGTGGCTAGGTACTGATTATCCGCATCCAATTGTGGATCTTAAAGAGTCTCGTGAAGCGGCACTTGATGCATACGAAGTCGTAAAGGCCGCATCAAATGCCTGAGTTTTCGACGCAGACAGGAA
Organism: Oleiphilus sp. HI0067; assembly: GCF_001635735.1. Classification (NCBI taxonomy): domain Bacteria; kingdom Pseudomonadati; phylum Pseudomonadota; class Gammaproteobacteria; order Oceanospirillales; family Oleiphilaceae; genus Oleiphilus; species Oleiphilus sp. HI0067. The sequence continues at coordinate 1,825 of NZ_LWFI01000997.1, read as the reverse complement.
AGCTTTGTTTAGTCCTCGCAGACCAACTGTCACGCTCGCTTGCTAGTTTGAGCGATATAGACAAGCAAAATGATCTGATATTGATGGCAGAGGTGCGTACAGAGGCGTCTTATGTGAAACATCATAAGAAGAAAATTGCCTTCCTTTTCTCTGCCATGCGTCACTTTGCTAAGGAGCTTCAGAACGACGGCTATCGCGTGCGCTATGTGTCTTACGACGACCCTGACAATGCTGGTAGCCTTAAAGCGGAAGTCGAGCGAGCGATGTCAGAGCTAAGCTTTTCGCATGTCGTTGTGACATTTCCAGGTGAATGGCGTGTGCTCGAGGATATGCAGAGCTGGCAGGCGGCGTTTGACGTTTATAACGCGACTGTTGAGATTCGTGAAGACGACCGATTTATTGCGAGTCTTGATGAATTTAGGCATTGGGCTGATGGGAAAAAACAGCTCAGGATGGAGTATTTCTATCGTGAGCTGCGTAAGAAAACTTCTGTGCTTTTGCAAGATGGTGAACCGGAAGGAGGGAGATGGAATTACGATGCACAAAATCGTAAATCGCTTCCTAAAGGAACGAAGGTTCCAAACCCAACCATGTTTGAACCAGATGACATAACTACTCAAGTGTTAGAACTTGTTGGTACGGAGTTCGAGGATCATTTTGGTGAGCTTAGTAACTTCCATTATGCGGTTACACGTGAGCAAGCGCTTCAAGTTTTAAAGGGCTTCATTCAAGAACGTTTAGTTTTGTTTGGTGATTATCAGGACGCCATGCAACAAGACGAGCCTTGGATGTTCCATAGTCATATCAGCTTTTATCTTAATGCAGGTTTGCTGACCGCCCATGAGGTGATTACTCAAGTCGAACATGCCTATCGCGAATATAATTTTCCTCTAAATGCGGTAGAAGGCTTTATTCGTCAGGTGCTTGGCTGGCGTGAATACGTGCGAGGTTTGTATTGGCACGAAATGCCCAAGTATGTTGATCAGAATTTTCTAAACGCTCAACGACATTTGCCGGGCTTCTTTTGGACTGGCGACACGCAGATGAACTGTCTCGCACAATGTATTAATGAGACCAAACAGAATGCCTATGCGCACCATATTCAGCGCTTAATGGTGATTGGTAATTTTCTATTACTGACTGGGATAGAACCGAAGCAAGTGCAGGAATGGTTTTTACTAGTTTATGGTGATGCATACGAATGGGTAGAGCTGCCTAATGTAAATGGCATGATACTGTTTGCTGACGGTGGTGTTATGGCAAGTAAGCCTTATGCGGCGAGCGGTGCTTATATCAATAAGATGTCTAATTATTGCCAGTCATGCGCGTATAAAGTGAAAGATAAGAACGGCGAATCCGCCTGTCCGTTTAACTATCTCTACTGGGATTTCTTGGCGCGCAATCAAGACAAACTTCGCGGTAATCAGCGCTTATCTATGCCGTATCGAACCTTAGAGAAAATGGATGATGCGAAACGACATTTAATCGCAAGCGATGCCGAGAGCTTCTTTCATAAGTTAGAGCGTAATGAAAAAGTCTGAGTTGCCTTCAAAGCTTTGTGTTGTGTGTCAAAGGCCTTTCACTTGGCGTAAAAAGTGGGAGCGTGATTGGGAGCAGGTTAAGTACTGTTCGAAACGCTGCTCAAGCGAGGCGAAACGAGAGAAGGTATGTAAAACTTAGATTCTTAGCCTGAAATCATGCGTGCTCGATCAGGAATGGTATGGCGCGAGAGAATACGAGCGGCTTCGTTTTGCACTTTAGGTGTTTTCTGATATGCCCATAAGATTTCCCTAGCGGCTTTCATACTCTGATCAAGATCGATAAC
>NZ_LWFI01000996.1:0-1421 GCF_001635735.1 Oleiphilus sp. HI0067 | reverse complement strand
GCTTTAACTTTATTGTGTGTGAAACATAGCGTCTTATCTTTAAGGGCATAGAAACAGCATAAAAATGAATACAATAAATAGCTGTCACCCTTAAAGCGCAATACGAGACAGAACGACTAGTTTGTCTATACTAATTTGTCATCGTACTGTCGAATGATTGAATAAAACGTTATTTGCACTGAGCGTGTAAGCATTAACAACTAGAGCCGAACTCCAATGCACCAGAAGGACTATGCAGTGAAGGTGCTGCATATCACAGATTGCCATCTTAATGCAGACAGAAGTAGAGACCTGTTAGGTATCAATACTTTTGATAGCTTGAATGCCGTGTTAAATGACATCAAGGCAGATGGTCAGCAGCCAGATTGTATTCTCGTGACTGGCGATATTTCTCAAGATGGATCTGTCGAAGCCTACCAAACGATGAAAGAGATGCTGTCTGATTTCACCTGTCCAATTCGTTGGTTTGCAGGTAACCATGATGCACGTTCAAATATGTCATCGGTGATCGGCGAGGGCGAAGAGCTCCAGAAAACCTTGGTTGTCGGTGATTGGGAAATCATTCTTTTAGATTCTTTATCCCCAGGGAATGTTCATGGTGAGTTGAGCGACTCAGAGCTGAACTTACTGGAGACTTCTTTAGCTTCTTCCTCTGCGAACAATACGATGGTGTGTTTGCATCATCACCCAATTCCTATTGGTGCAAAGTGGCTCGATAACATCGGCTTGCATCGTCCTGAAGCATTTTTAGATGCGGTCTCGAAAGATCAGTCAGTAAAAGCTGTTTTGTGGGGGCATATACATCAGGAATTTGATCAGAGTATTGATGGAAAGCGCTGGTTGGCTTCTCCTTCAACATGCATACAGTTTAAACCGCAGTCTGAAGACTTTGCTTTAGATAAGTTGGCTCCAGGGTATCGTTGGCTGACTTTACATTCTGATGGTTCCTTCGAAACGGAAGTGAAGCGAGCAAATGAGTTTGAGTTTGAGCTAGATCTTCAAAGTAATGGCTACTAAGCGACTTTTATATCTTCACGGTTTTAATAGCTCCCCTGCTTCTGAAAAAGCGAATCAAACCTGTAGTTATTTTGCTGAGAACGATCTTTTCCGAATCGACATTCCTGCTCTTCCTGCTGAACCGTCCAAAGCAATCGACTTGCTAGAGAATAAGCTCCAAGTTGCCGAGTATTCTGGTTTGATTGGTAGCAGTTTGGGAGGGTTTTATAGTCTTTATCTTCATGTTAACTATGCATTGCCGGCTGTTTTGATCAATCCAGCGGTGCGGCCGTATGAGTTGTTGTCGGATTACATTGGCATAAATAAAAATATGTATACCGGCGTGGAGTATGAAGTAAAGTCTGAGCATATGGAGCAATTACTTGCTTTAGATGTTGATCGGACGTCTTTAAAATTGTCGCAGT
>NZ_LWFI01000995.1:0-972 GCF_001635735.1 Oleiphilus sp. HI0067 | reverse complement strand
AGATGTCAGTGTCGAATCAAGTGATATCTCACTTGCTGCTCGAATCCTTGCAGCTTTCCCAGAGAACTTAAAAGAAGAGCAACGCGTTCCAGATGCGTTGAAAGAGTTGGGCGAACTAACACTTAAGAAAGAAGCAAACATCATTAAGCTTCCAAATGTGAGCGCGTCTATTCCTCAGCTAAAAGCAGCTATTGCGGAGCTTCAATCTCAAGGTTTTGATTTACCTGCATACCCAGACGAACCAAGTTCTGATGAAGAAAATGACATTCAAGCACGTTATGCAAAAGTGCTTGGAAGCGCGGTAAACCCTGTATTACGTGAGGGGAACTCTGATCGAAGAGCGCCAAAAGCGGTTAAAGCGTATGCACGCAAAAATCCTCACTCAATGGGTAAGTGGAGCCAGGCGTCACGCACGCACGTAGCGCACATGTGGGATAACGACTTTTACCATAACGAGAAGTCTACGATTATTGATAAAGCTTGTAATGTTCGCATTGAGCTTGAAACCAAAGATGGTCAAAAGAAAAATCTCAAAGAGAATCTAGCGCTGCTTGACGGCGAAGTCATCGATGGCATGTTTATGAGTGTGAGAGCGCTATGCGATTTCTTCGAAGCCGAAATGGAAGGTGCGAAACGCGCTAACATTTTGTTCTCGTTGCACGTAAAAGCGACCATGATGAAAGTCTCTCACCCGATCGTCTTTGGCCATGCTGTAAAAGTATATTTTAAAGAAGTCTTTGAAAAGCACGCAGAAACCTTTGAAAAGCTCGGTGTGAACGCGAACAATGGTTTAAGCAATGTTCACCAGAAAATTCAGTCTCTTCCATATTCGCAGCGTTCTGAAATTGAAGAAGATATTCGTAAGTGTTACGAAGATCGTCCTGAACTCGCTATGGTTGATTCAGACAAGGGTATTTCAAACTTACACGTTCCTAGCGACGTGATCGTTGATGCTTCTATGCCCGCAATGAT
>NZ_LWFI01000994.1:0-1091 GCF_001635735.1 Oleiphilus sp. HI0067 | reverse complement strand
CTCCCTCGTCGACATGCCCTGCTGGTTGGTTAAATACGCGTTTCCCGTGGCTAAGTTCTTCAACCATTAGATATTTACCATCTTGCTCTACCACGCAAGCAACGATGGCATGAGGCGTCCAAATATTTGTCATGACTCAGTTCTTTTCTTTTGATAATTACGAGGTTTGTTACTTTGCTTGGGTAAATGAACTGTTTCTGTTCGCATCTGTCCTGGTTTTAAGTCATCGAGTTTCCAAGGGCCGATGGCATGCCGAATCAGTCTAAGTGTCGGGAACCCTATATGTGCGGTCATTCTGCGAACTTGTCGGTTTCGACCCTCTGTAATGATGATTTCAAGCCAGCTTGTTGGGATGTTTTTTCTGTCGCGTACTGGAGGGTTTCTCTCCCACAAATCCGGAGGGGCGATCAATCGTGCTTTGGCTGGTTTCGTTGGACCATCTTTGAGAGTGACGCCTTTTTGAAGTTTTTCCAAGTCTCTATCATTTGGAATACCTTCGACCTGAACTAAATAAGTTTTGGGTAGCTTGTGTTTTGGATCGGCGATGCGTGACTGCAATTGACCGTCATTGACCAACAGCATTAAACCTTCAGAGTCGTAATCAAGGCGACCAGCTGGATACATGTCTTTGGTTTTGATGAATTGGGCAAGTGTGGACCTGCCTTCACGATCAGTGAATTGAGACAAGACGTTGAAGGGTTTGTTGAATAACAGTAGGTCAGCCATAAACTCGCTCGCAGATTACGTGCGAAGTCTACCAGAGCTATTCAAACAAAAGTAACTTTCTGAGGCGCACGAGAACGCCCCAGAATCACTAATAGCAACCCTTACATTATAGGGGCTTTAGCTTCTTCAATGTTTGAAGAAGTTTCGGAAACAGCCGCGATGCTCGGCGCTGCTTGTTCTTCTACTGAAATTACTTCGTCGTCAAGATTCGCTACTTGATTTTGTGCGACTTCTGCTGACTGTATATTTACAGCGTGCACGCCTTTGTTGCTCGGCTGTTTTTCAAACATCACCGACTGTCCAGCTTTTCAGGTTTTATACCCATCCATTTGAATTGATGAGAAGTGTGCGAATAGGTCTTCAGT
>NZ_LWFI01000993.1:0-1164 GCF_001635735.1 Oleiphilus sp. HI0067 | reverse complement strand
ACAGACGCGTTTTGTAACGTCAAAGGCGTTTGAGAAAGGTTTGAACCCGATTGTTGTTATCAACAAGATTGACCGTCCGGGTGCGCGTCCTGATTGGGTAATGGATCAGGTGTTCGACTTGTTTGATCGACTCGGTGCAACCGATGAGCAGTTAGACTTCCCTGTGATTTATGCGTCTGCATTGAATGGTATTGCGGGAGATGATCCGGAAGAAATGGCAGAAGACATGACGCCATTGTTTCAAATGATCGTTGATCAAGTTCCAGCGCCAAAAGTTGACCCTGAGGGTTCTTTCCAAATGCAAATCTCTGCATTGGATTATGATTCATATGTAGGTGTTATTGGTATTGGACGCATCACGCGCGGAACGCTGTCGCCTAATCAGCAAGTTATTGTTAAGCAAGCAGATGGCAACGAGCGTAAAGGTAAGGTTCTTAACGTGAAGGGTTATCATGGTCTTGATCGTGTGGATACTGATTTGGCGAGTGCGGGCGATATTGTGTGTATTAATGGTATCGACGGATTAAGCATTTCAGATACTTTATGTGATCCAGCAAATGTTGAAGCATTGCCGGCGCTAAGTGTTGATGAGCCAACAGTAAGCATGACCTTCCAAGTAAACGATTCGCCGTTTGCTGGTCTCGAAGGCAAGTTCGTAACTTCACGAAATATCAAAGATCGTTTAGATCAAGAGCTTATCCATAATGTAGCATTGCGTGTTGAGCAGGGCGATACAGCTGATAAGTTTGTTGTGAGCGGTCGTGGTGAGCTTCACCTTTCAGTTTTGATCGAAACAATGCGTCGTGAAGGCTTTGAACTAGCAGTATCTCGTCCAGAAGTTATCGAGAAAGAAATCGATGGCGTGATGATGGAGCCCTACGAGAACGTAGTAATTGATGTTGAAGATCAGCATCAGGGTTCGATCATGGAAGAGCTTGGTTTGCGTAAGGCTGAGTTGACTAACATGGAGCCAGACGGCAAAGGTCGCGTAAAACTCGAGTTCTCAGTGCCGTCGCGCGGTTTGATTGGTTTCCGTGGTCAGTTCCTTACGCTTACATCAGGTAGCGGTATCATGACATCTGTATTTGATCGTTATGATGTAGTTAAAGCTGGTGAAGTTGTATCACGTCAAAATGGTGTATTGATTTCAATGGTGAAAGGCAA
>NZ_LWFI01000992.1:0-1296 GCF_001635735.1 Oleiphilus sp. HI0067 | reverse complement strand
AGGAGTAATCTAGATGTCAGACTTAAAAGCAAAATTTGAAGAAACAGTAAACTACGTACAAACAGCTGAAGGTGACTTTCAGCCATCGAACGAGCTTAAGCTAAAGATGTACGCTTTGTTCAAGCAAGCTACAGAAGGTGATGTGACAGGTAAAAAACCTGGCATGATGGACTTCGTTGGTCGCGCTAAATATCAAGCATGGGAAGACCTTAAAGGTGCGAGTGCAGATGAAGCGATGCAGCAATACATCGATGCAATTGAAGAGTTAAAAGCTTAGGTCTTTTGAGTATTTGCGTGCTTTGCATAATCTGGTAAAGTGCGCACACTTAAATAAGAAAGATAGTTCAGGCGGTCAACATGGATGCGAAGATTGTTCTAGATGAAGCTCAGCCAGGGCTTGCGGATCGTATGACAAAAGTATGTCAGAAGAACGCTTTATGTGAGCGTACATTCCATACTTACGAGCAGTGGATCGCACAGTATCTTACATTTAATGGATTATCTAACCCCTTTAGCTTGAACGAGAAAAACGTGAAAGAATTTTTGCGACACGTGACGCGTCGTCTGTCTCCTTCGCGAGCTCGTCTTAATCAAGCGCGTCAGGCGCTCGAGTTCTTCTATAGTCAGGTCTTAAAGCGCCCATTAGAAGAGTCTGCTTACGCACTTCCATCTTCCAAATAAGCTTAGCTTTTAGGCAGTCTTAGTTTTTGCTTGAATCGAATAGTGCTTTCTATATTCGCTCGGCGTTTTTGCGCATGCCCTTTTAAACGCTAAAGAGAAAGCGCTGCTTGAGCTGAATCCTACTTTTTCTGAAATTAACTCGATACTGTCATCACTGTGTGAAAGTAGATGCTTGGCTTCTGCGATACGCTGGGTTGCAACTAATGTTCGCCAAGTAGTTTTTTCGTTAAGAAGGTGGCGAGCAAGTGTGCGTGAAGAGACGCATAATGCGTTCGCAGCATCATCGCGTGTCAGAATGTATTGATGTTGTCTCAGTAATTGCCCTATCTTCTCACTCAGACTCATTTTCTCATTTGTGTTGGGGAGAGCAATTTGTGTATAGCAGAGAGACTCTAGTGTTTGACTGGCTTGCGCATTTAACAGTGGCATAGGTAGATGAAGTAGCTTTTCATCGACAGTAATTGACATTACCTTCGATTCCACATTTACATCGCAAGACAATTCCTCGACGATTTCTTTACTTAAGACTTCATCACTTAAGCTCGTGCTCAGCTTCTTGATCGGAATGTTATGACCTGATGAGCGCATGATTGTTAAGCAAGCGCCAAAATCTCT
>NZ_LWFI01000991.1:0-1360 GCF_001635735.1 Oleiphilus sp. HI0067 | reverse complement strand
ACTACTTCCCCGAAGTCCGAAGCATGGGGGGCGCCATTATCCTCATGTCACTAACTCTATACCCTTATATCTACATGCTGGCTCGCGCCGCATTTTTGCAACAATCAGTTTCTCTTTACTACGCCGCTAGAAGCCTGGGTTCGAATTCTTTTGGCTTTTTCTTCCGCGTATCATTACCGATTGCGCGACCTGCAATTGTCGTCGGTCTATCTTTGGTTCTGATGGAAACACTGAATGACTTCGGTACCGTTGATTACTTCGCAATTCAAACGCTGACTGCAGGCCTTTATGACACATGGCTGAATATGAGCAATTTAGGCGGTGCAGCTCAAATTGCTACCGTGATGATGTTAGCTGTCGTGTTTTTAATCATGATGGAGAGAAAATCTAGGGACCAACAGCAGTCGTTTTCTAGCAAAACTCAATCACGTCCTCTGCCAACTCAACACCTGACTGGAAAAAAGGCTTTCTTCGCTACTCTACTCGCATCAACACCAATTGTTTTTGGTTTCTTAATTCCGGTCATCATTCTTTCCGACTATTCGATTCATTACTTTGACAAAAGCTGGAACACGCAATTTTTTACCTACGCATTTAATAGTTTTTCTCTGAGCTTTAGCGCCGCATTCATCACTTTAGTCATCGCATGTATTTTGGCTTATACGAAGCGCTTAGATAACTCAAAATTCACCCGCTCTATGACACAAGTATCTAGCCTAGGGTACGCAATTCCAGGTGCCGTTTTGGCAATCGGCGTAATTATTCCGCTCGCGGGCTTTGATAACTGGCTTGATAGCATTGCTCGCAGCCATTTCGGATTCAGCACTGGCTTATTATTGAGTGGAAGTATTGCGGCATTACTTTTTGCCTACACTGTGCGCTTCTTAGCCGTCGCAACCGGAGCTATAGATTCAAGCCTTGAGAAAGTTACACCATCGATGGACATGGCCTCTCGATCTCTTGGAAAGAGCAGCCTGACAACGCTAATACGCATTCACTTACCGATCATAAAACCAGGCGCATTAACGGCCATGCTTGTCGTGTTTGTAGATTGTATGAAAGAGCTTCCTGCAACACTGATACTGCGCCCATTCAATTTTGAAACACTGGCAACGCATGTGTATCAATTTGCGTCAGATGAACTGATAGAACAATGCGCATTATCAGCTTTAGTAATTGTTATTGTGGGAATTATTCCTGTGATTTTACTTAGCCGCTCAATCAATCGAACGTAGTACTTATCTGAAATGTTGAGACATAAAAAAAGCGACCCAAGGGTCGCTTTTTTTATCGCTGGGAACTTATTCCCAAACTACTTTAGCTCTACCAGCATACCAACCATCAATTTGATCTTTGTACT
>NZ_LWFI01000990.1:0-2040 GCF_001635735.1 Oleiphilus sp. HI0067 | reverse complement strand
TAGAGCCTTCAATATTGGACGAGCCTAGAATCTGGCGATAATACCATTGGCCTTTTGATTCGTTTTTGGTCGATTCCTCATCGAATGTTTGTGCTTCTTCGGTGAAATGGCCACAGAATATGATAGTCGCGGTCCATAGGTTGCGTAAAATATTTGCGATAATCGCGCAACATAATACTGGCAATGCGACAGGCCAGAATATGAGCGGAAAGAGGATATAGTCTTTGAGGATTTGCTTCCCGGCTTTCTTAAAAAATGCATTTCTTAAATCAAGTCTTGATATTGGGAGTTTACTGTTTTCTTTTTTCTTTCCAATGAATATGCGTTCACCTGCTAGCTCGTGATACGCAACGCCCCATTCAAACAGTAGGCTTAGGTTTAAATAGGTTATGATCTGATAAAGGTTTTTGGGGCGCCATTTCAAATCATCGCTCAGGCGCAAAAGACCGTAACCAAAGTCTCTGTCCTTGCCGATGATATTTGTATAAGTATGGTGCTCATAATTGTGGTACCTACGCCATGAATCGCTATCTCCAGCGTTATCCCAGTCGAATCGTTTAGAGTTTGTAATCGGATCGTGCATCCAGTCATATTGACCGTGCATTATGTTGTGCCCGATTTCCATGTTGTCGAGAATCTTTGAGAGAGCTAAGCCAAGCACAGATAAAATCGCTATCGACCACATTAGATAGCCATCAAAAAATAAGAATGCACATGCAATTCCAATACGGCTGACAATATCGAGCAACCTCTGAAAACCAATAAGTTTCCGAATATAGTTGGCGTCTTCGGTCCCGACTTTTTTAAATGTTTGTTCTCTTAATTCTTCAAACTGCTTTTCTAAAACATCAAATTGGATTTGTTGTGTCATTCGACTCTCTCCTGAATCTCTATCTCCAAATCGCTTTCTGCAAAGCTGCAACAAATTTGTATTTTTTCTCCGTGCTCTCGATGAGTTTGATCCGTTAATACGTTTTTCACCGATCCGCTTAATAAAGTTGCCGAGCATTGGTGGCACGCTCCTGCCCGACATCCAAAAACGGGTTTGTGGCCAGCGCTTTCGAGTGAATCTAATATGGGCTCATTGCCAATGCTGGTTGCCGTTGCGTTTTTATTCACTGTGATTGTATGTTCAGATGTGCTGCCAGAAATCTTAGGTATAACGAAGGTCTCGGAGTATATTGATGGAAGCGTTTGATTAAGCTTTTTGGCGCGTTGCTGAAGTAAATTTCCGGCAGTCTGTATGAAGCCAATTGGTCCGCAGATATAAGCATCCGAAACGGATTTTTCCGATAGCGCGTGCTCCAAGTGTTTGTCGCTAATTCTGTTATTAATCTCAGTGTCGATTATTTTCAGATCTAAACCATTCTCTGCTAACAAGCGTAATGATTTCGTTGCTGGGGATTGTACATTCCCTCTCCGGTACCATATTGCTTTATGTTTTGTTAATTCTTCTCTTGGTGATGATTTCAGCATTGAAAGGATTGGCGAGATTCCGCTGCCAGCGGCAAGGAATAACTGCATCGCCGATGATGAGTTATCGCTGATAACGAAGCTTCCTTGAGCTTTCGCAATATTAATCATATCTCCGGCTTTTAATTCGTCAGCGATAAAACTCGTAACCGTACCATCTGGAATTTTCTTGATGTAGAACTCGACAACTTTATTTTCATATAAGTCTTTAGGGGTTGAAGCAGCACTGAAGGTTCTTGTGAGAAATCGACCATTTATCTCAAACGAAAGCTGGAAGTGTTGACCCGGTTTGAAAGCCAATTTTTCTATGTGGCTGACCTTTAGGCGAAGGGATATGCATTCGTCGTCTAACGTTTCACAGAAAAGTACTTTTGCTGGAGCAAGCTTTCGCTTGTAGTTAGGAGATAGCAGTTGCCTGATTGGGGTAAGGTAATGCGCTAGTTGTTCGGTTTGTTTTGACGAAAATGTTCTTAACATATCAAATCGACTTTAGTTGCTAACATTTGTTAGCTTAAATATTATCGATTCTAATATTTCATGTCTAGCTTATACTTACTATTTTTATCT
>NZ_LWFI01000989.1:0-6610 GCF_001635735.1 Oleiphilus sp. HI0067 | reverse complement strand
ACTGCTAGCTTATCCCTATGGGGAATATACACAAGAAGTGCAAAGCCTCTCACAAGAACTCGGCTATGTAAGTTTTGGACAGCAATCTGGCGCCGTGGGCAATGCTCATGATCTAACAGCATTACCCCGATTCCCGATGACCAACCGTTTCGGTGCGATGAAACAATTTAAGTTAAAACTCGCAAGTTTGCCGCTACATGCGAGTAAGGTCATTCCGAATCAAAAGATCGTTCGACAACCCAGTATAAGCAAAGGCTTAAGATTTGAATTTGATAGGAAGTATGCAGGTATTTCGTGCTTTTTTGAGGGTGATGCAGTATCCATCAAGCAAGAAGAAAACAGTATCATCGTTCAGCAAGAACTTACTCTCCCCGTTGGCCGTTCACGCATTAACTGCACAGCACCATCATCCGAAAAAGGCAGATATTACTGGTATTCGCACGCTTGGATTAGACCGAAAGCGAATGGTGAGTGGTACAAGGAATAAGCACTAGCGTGATGAGATTTTTATCACCACTGCCTAGCCACACAGCTATACAGCCATACAGGAAACACGTTCTAGAGTAGTGATTTTAATACTCAGCACTTCTGCTCAAGAGCACTTTTACTCAGCCCCTTGCTTAGGCCCGGCTCTGCACGGTGCCAAACTATGCGGAGTGAGTTTGTTTACGCGAATCATTTGTCGAATCTCATCAATATAATGCTGACCACGTTCTGAATATCTCGACAACCCCTCGGCAAGCACACAGCCGTGAATGGGCTCGCCATTTGCGCGTGCTTGCGCACGTAAATCTCTCAGCTGAGCGTAGGTTGGATGGGAATTAATATTTCTAAAATACGCATGAACAGAGTCTGTTGGCGAGTCAAACACACGCACTTCATGAATCGCCCCATCATTGCGAGCGGAAGGAACTAAACCGCAGCCTTTGGTAAAACACCATTGACCAAAATAATTATTCCCTTGAGTCGCGAACCGAGATGTTCCCCAGGCGGATTCAATCGCTGCTTGCGCTAACACTAACGATGAGGGAATTTGATCGATCCGAGACAGCAATTGCTCTTTCTCTGGCGCAGTAATCGGAGAGCTAATCTCTAAGCGGTATTTTTTGGCAAGCTGCTCAAGCTCTGTTTGACTCTTTTCGGTTTGAATATCGCTACGTAGTTTTTCCAAACGAACATTTTCTTGTTCCACAATAGGTAAGAAGTAAGAAAAAAACGCGTCTTTCTTTTCTTTTACATTCTTATAGCTGGAGAAGTCTGGGACAGGAGAGCTTACTATGCTGGGCGCATCGAGAGTTTCATCACCCATAAAAAAGGCAAGCACTAACCAGAGAACACTGAGGGCGATAAGTCCGTAAAAGAAAGAAATTTTATCGATTAGCTGTCGCATTAAGATTCCATCTTACTAGCTGAATAATCGTAGAGTGAGGATTCACAACACTCAAAAGTCGAACCTCAATCTTAACATTACCTGTGATGATGACAGATTTATCTCGATAATCTACAGCATAATGATGAGCATTATTAATCCAGAAACTTATACAGAGCACTGCTATCGATTCAGCAAAGTCGAAATTCCTTTCTATACTTAGCGCCAATCAACAGAGAATAGGTGAATTTTCATGCTACACAAAATCCATCGTTTATCTAAAGGCTGTGTTGCCGCGGCTATTGGAATATTTTGTTTCTTGGTCGGCTATAACAATATTGTCGATTACAACACCAACTATCAGTTTGTCGAACACGTCTTATCCATGGATACAATGGAAGCTTGGTTTGCCGGCGAGGAACTTAAATCTCGCGCCATCGAGTCAAGCACCTTAAAAACACTTGGCTATTGGGCCATTATTGCTGCAGAACTGAGCGCTGGAATATTAGGCGTGGCAGCCGCTTTTCTGATGCTAAAGAATACCAACCATGGTGGTTCTCAGTTCCATACAGGACAAGCATTATTTGTGTTGAGTGCAACTATCGCAGTATTGGTATGGTATTTTGGGTTCGGTGTTGTCGGCGCTGAATGGTTTCAAATGTGGGCAAATCAATGGAATGGCCAAATGAAAGCTTACACCTTTGCGACATTCATCTTAATCGCCGCCATTTATATATTGCTTCCATCTCCAAGAGAGTGGGAAGAGACGTCCAACTAATCTCTACGAACTCTATTAACCTAATCTATGCCTACCACTGACTCATCATTTCGTTCGAAAGGCATAAAGGCATACGACCAAAAGCCTGCATTATTTGCAGGCTTTATCGTATTTATATATTTGCTCATATTGATCGTACCAGGTTTATTCAGCTCACATTCCTTTGGCAAAGGAAAAGGACTGAACGACGCATCTGAGATTATTAAGCAGCTTCCATTTGAGATTTTTCTCGTTACAAGTATTGCCCTTGTGATCAGTTTCTTCAGTCAATGGCGACACATTGGTGCTAGAAGCAGTATTAGCGAACGCAGAAAATATATATGGATAGCCATGTGCTTTCCCGGATTAGTTTTATTTGCAGCGATTTCTCAGGCCGAATCTGCTGATCTCACCGACACACTATTTAATAACTTTCCTGTTCAACAACTTGCCCTTCTCGCGCTCATGACACTTCTGATTGGTATGTTCGAAGAACTCTTGTTCAGAGGTGTGCTCCAAAGTGGCATCCATCAAACATTCGGTGAGATCAAGGCCGTTGCGCTTGCCGCGCTCGTATTTGGCTTAGCGCATTATGCAAACTGGGTGCATGGTAAACCGTTTGTAGAAACAAGCTATCAAGTGCTAAGCGCATTTTCATCAGGGCTTCTGCTTGGCGCGCTCAGACTCATGACCGCGAGTATATGGCCTCCTATTCTTGTTCATGGAAGTTGGGATTTTAGTGTCTTGCTACTAGGAAAAGTCGTTGCATTGATGCCGGAATCACACACAGGGGCATCCCTCGTCACCACGGCCTCATTGGCCATCGCGCTAATTGCTAAGCCTATTTTTGGCACATTCTTATTGATGCAATATTGGCAAGCAAACCGTCAAATCCGAAGATAGCTATCGTAATAGAGGAGCAATGAAAATACTCCGCGCTATCTAGAGTGGTACACTTTGCTGAATAAAACGTAACAGTTTCAGCATCGGTCTGCGAGTAGGATTAGCATTATGAACATCAGTGCTGACTTGTTTAGTAATGGTTTTATTTGGTTCACCAACATTCTGGCTTTTGTAGCCTTAGCGCTCGCACTTTTCTTTATTCATTGGAAAGCCATATTTCACGACACACGTGTTCAGCATGTTATTGGCTTTTGTACTGTCGCTCTTATGTTTATCTGGTCCTTAAGAGCTGGCATTTCCGATGGTCTAGGAATCCATTTCTTTTTGATTACAGTTGTGCACCTGCTAATGGGGTGGCAACTAGCAATATGGGTGGCGGCATTAGCGATCTCAGGAACCATTGTATTGGGGCTTGAGTCCCCTGAAGGCTTTGGTATCAACATGTTGGTATCAGTACTAATCCCCTTACTCACAAACTATTGTGTTTGGCTCGCACACGACCGCAGCAAGTCTACACACCCTTTCTCGTTCATCTTCTTAGTTGCTTTTCTCGGAGCGGCCGCGTCAGTGATTACAAGCGGGCTTATGATGACGCTTATTCTATGGAGTCAAAGCATCTACAGCTTTGAGCAAATAACGAATGAATTTTGGGTGTTTATTCCACTCATCGCGGCACCAGAAGCAACGATCAACGGCATGCTCATTAGTATTTTGATTTTTAACCATCCCGAGTGGGTAAGATTGTTTGACCAGAACCGCTATCTTAGTAAACACTCATAAGTTCACCCGCTCTCAACGATTTGAATAAATGACGCAAGAACGCTCGACTATTTATTTAGCTGGCCCAGATGTTTTCTTTCAAGATGATTCTGGCGAAATAAAAAAACAGCTCTGTCACGATGCTGGGTTCACTCCACTCTTCCCTCTTGATAACGAGATTAAACGTGCCGATCCTGCCCCAGACATATTTCAAGCAAACATCGATATGATTGACCGATGCCATATTGTGATGGCAAATATCACCCCGTTTAGAGGACCCAGTTGTGACTTAGGAACAGCGTTTGAGATTGGCTATGCGCGGAAAGCAGGCAAAAAAGTATTCTGCTATAGCTCTGACAGTCGTGAGCTCAAGCAAAGAATCAGTGAGGACTTCCCACATTTCTTACAAGACGGCATGTCTATCGAGGATTTTGGATATATCGACAACTTAATGATCGGCTGTTCTGCACCCATTGATTGCATCGATGACCGAGACGACAAGGCTGCTTTGAAAGCCTTTCAATGCGCACTCGAAAGAGCGCAGTCAGAACAACAATCCGAGTATCTTAGCTAGATCAGTGGAACAGGGTACAAAGAGCGGTAAGCGATCTCACCGCTCTTACTATTATCTCGCACCACATAGACCTCTCAGTGATTAACTATATCGAGCCTGACCGCGATACAAGCCTTGGAACTTCAAGCCTTGGGCATTGTACATTGGATAGAATTTTCCACGGTACTCGACCAGTTCGCCTTGTCCTGTAGCGTTGTGAGCCATTTGAGCTTGAGCCTGACTAGCTGCTTTAGCAGGGCGAGCATCACGTCTGGCAACAGCCTTGTCTTGCTGACTATTTAAAGTAGGCACATCGCCATCAGCATATTGAAGAAGTGTCGCTAAGCTCTCGTTTAATTCTTCTGAGTCAGTCAGCTCGGCATACTCTTGTAACATCTCAATAAACTGCGGGTGAGATAGCTTTAACTTCACGCCGAGTTCGTCCTGCACGAGGTGAATACAGTTGCGTGCAGCAGTGATGGCTGAGGGGTTCAACATCCAACTACGATCGTTCATAACTACTCCTTTAATACGTAGACAATCTAGATTTTTGGCTTTACGTAGCGCACCATCAATGTGCGCAAAATACGTCTCCCGCACCACATAAAAGCAGTCAAGAAACACTTGTAAGCCGTTGATATTCCTAGCCTAGACGAAGATTTTTCACATGCAAAATTTTGTATAAAAAATCGTAGTTCAATACAAAAAAGGTCTGTATACGAAGAAATGTAAGTATGTAGAAAAGAGTAAAACGCGCCCTAATACGAGGCATGGCGCGCGACACAAAAGTCCCAATTAATAGCGAGACTCAGGGAATGCCATTTCTACACGATGATGATCGATGAATATAAATTGAATGGCATGAGTAGTGTTCGGATTATAATCTTCAGGCATTTGTAGACGAATCGGGCCTATTTCGTAATGCTGCCCGTCTTGATCCCAGCTAATCACAACATCGTTACTTTGCAGCACACGAGGATGAAAACCGTTCATACAAAGCGAATCACGTAAGATAATTCCACATGCAAACTTTCGATGAAACTTGGTCACCTCAATTTTCATATTAAAAATATCGCTACGCGTTTGATTAAACACCTCTACAGAATTAAACCGAAACCCCTGCTCTTGTTTTTTTGGTGAGTGAACACACCCACTTAAAATCAGTAATGAGAGGCTTAACGCTATGAAGCACCGCGTCATCTTGGCAATCATCCCTACCATTAGCTATCTAATTCAATAGATAAAGAACCCTGTTTAGCGGAAGCCTCTTCAATCTGTTCATCGCTAGGTACAAAGTCGATTTCTAAGTCAGCCTTGTCAGAGAAGTACTCTGGCAATTCAGCTTTAATCGCTGGCGCTAATTTCTTAAAGTCGCCAACTTGCTTCACTAAATTACCTTTACCACTCAGAAGTTGCCCTTCTGCCTTGGCATAAGATTCTTGCGCGCGATCTAGACCTTTCTTTACACCTTCAAAGCTCACCAAGAAGCCGTTTAGTTTCTTAAAAACACCGTCGGCTTTTTTCGCGAGCTCTGCAGTATGTTTATTCTGATCTTCATAGCGCCACAACTGACGCACGATATTCAAACTGGTCAATAAGGTTGTCGGTGTGGCAACTAATACATTGTTCGCGATCGCTTCTTGGAATAACTGTTCATCCGCTTTAAGCGCCTCAACAAACGCTGACTCGATGGGTACAAACATAAATACGATCTCGGGAGAGTTCATACCCGGCAACTTGTAATAGTCTTTATCCGCGAGTTCTTTGATACGATCGCGCATCGCCCCCACATGCTCATTCAAAGCAATTGCGCGTTCAGACTCATCTTCAGAATTCACATAACGCGTGTAGGCATTCAAAGACACCTTGGCATCCACAATTAAATGTTTGCCTTGAGGAAGGTAAACCACAGCGTCTGGTCTTAAACGACCTTCTTCTGTGTTGAATGACACCTCGCGTTGATAATCCTTACCGAGTTCTAGACCGGAACGCTCTAGTACGTTTTCAAGTACTAACTCACCCCAATTTCCTTGCAGTTTTTTCTGCCCACGCAACGCCGTTGACAGCTCATGCGCTTCGGTCGTAATTTTTAAATTTAGTTCTTTTAGCGTTTCTAGCTCTTGTCGCAATGCTGCGCGCTGTTCATTTTCATGTCGATGATTGTCATGAACTGTTTTCTTAAAAGCATCGATCGAATCTTTGAAAGGGTTGATTGTCGCCGAAAGACTCTGTTGATTGGCTTCTTGTAAGGCCTTCGAGTTTGTTGCCA
>NZ_LWFI01000988.1:0-1310 GCF_001635735.1 Oleiphilus sp. HI0067 | reverse complement strand
GAACCTATTGAATCAGATGTAAGAATCTTTCAGCCGAAGCAAGCGATCTCACATTATTTTCTTGCTCTCGCACTACTGATTTTTAGTGCTTACAAGCTTGTCGTTTTACTCCAAAGAGCAAGCCGCCAGTCTAGTATGCGTGAGAAACAAGATGCTTGATCTAATTCTTCCTCATTTTCTCCGACCGGATTTTTTGTATTTATACCTAGCTTTACCCTTTGTTTGGTGGTTGCTAAAACGTGGCGCAACGCAAGACAATTCCTGGACGAAACATATCGACTCAACACTGCTAGAGGCAATTCAGGGCGGAACTCTTGAAGTCGGGAAAAAAACTAAGCAACCGTCTCGAGCCATCGGCGTCATAATTTTTGCTCTCTTGATTTTTGCCTTATCCGGCCCGAGCTGGAAGCAAACGAAAACACCTTCAGTCCAGCCGAGTGATAACGCTGTTGTAATTTTAGACTTGTCACTATCTATGATGGCGGAGGATACCGCGCCTTCGCGTCTCGTCCGTGCAAAGCAAAAAATAATAGATTTGTTGAAACTGCGATCTGGTGGATCAACTGCACTCATTGCCTTCTCGGGCGATAGTTTTGTCGTCACTCCGCTCACTGACGACACAAATACGATTGAAGCCAATCTAAAAGCACTAGCACCTCTAATAATGCCTGTTATTGGGAGTCGACCTGACTTAGCTGTTACGCAGGCAGTTTCTGTAATGGAAGATGCTGGATTCAACCAAGGTCGAATTTTTTTATTTACTGATGGCGTCGCAGAGCATCACTCGAAACGCATAACCGAAACATTAAATTCTAAGCTTTTTTCGCTAGATATTATTGGTGTCGGAACCGAATTAGGCGGCCCCATCAAGCTTCCGGATGGACGCGGATATCTTAAAGACAAAGGCAGTGTTGTCATTCCGAAGCTAGAGATGGCTCAATTAACATCGCTGGCTACATCTCATCGTGGCCAAGCAGAACGCTTGAGTCTGGATAGTAGTGATCTATTAAATCTCAGAGCCGACGATCTGAGCACGGAGCTTAATCCGGAGCTCAATGAACGGGAATTCGATCAATGGCAAGACATGGGATATATCTTTTTAGCGATTGCTCTGCCAATCATTCTATTAGCTTATCGCCAAGGTGCACTGCTGCTTGTTTTGATCTTTATACTTCCTGACGAAGCGTCTGCATTTAGTACAGATACATTATGGAAAAGCAATGACCAGCAGGCGCAAGAACTCTATGAGAGCGGCGACTTCGAAGGTGCCGCCGAACAATTTGAAAGCCCGCTACATAAAGCAGATGCGT
>NZ_LWFI01000987.1:0-1931 GCF_001635735.1 Oleiphilus sp. HI0067 | reverse complement strand
AAGAAGCATTGCTGACCTGGCCCGAGCGAGCTCGGTCTGCAGTCCATATGCGGTCTGTATTTTCTAGCAGTAAAGCTTTGGTGCTTCTATCAGAAGAGGTTCGATCTTATATCGGTTTGTTTGTTCAAAGACATCCAATCGATACCGATTCATTGATGATTGAACATGCTGCATCCTATTTGGTAGAAGAGCTCGCTCGCGATCAAGTAGAGTTTGTTGGCAGTCAATACGCAATTGATTTAGTGGATGAGCTAAAGCGTACTTTGGATGATAAAACTTGGGATCAATACGCGATATCGCTCGATAAGCTAGATGGCTTGCCAAGCGAGCAGTGGAAACTAACGGAAGCATGGTTACATGCTCTATTAGAAGACAAAACAGGCGCCGATGAGGCCTCTAGAGGTTCTTCAAATAGAAATTCTGATAACGCATCCGTAACTAATCGACTTCAACGTTATATTCCCGAAGCAATCGTGCTGCTAAATGTTGGCGATAAAGTAAATCGCAGAACAAGCAGTGTGGATCTAGAGCTTAAAATTGAAGGCTTATTGGGAGATCATCGTTTAATTTCCAATCAGACTATCCAGTTTGGCTTAGATGCTTTTCTACAGAGACTGTCTCACCATCTCAATGTGGTTGTACCAAGCTATCATCACTACTTAAAGGTTCGCCAGCAAGTCATCTCAGAAGAGCGCGATGCATTGCGTCTTGAAGAGTTTAAAGCGCGTCCGCTGAGTTCGTTTGTTCGAAACCGTTTAATTAACGAATCCTATTTGCCTTTGATCGGGGATAACCTCGCTAAGCAAATGGGAACGGTGGGCGAAAACAAACGTACTGATCTCATGGGGCTTCTCATGATGATCTCGCCTCCCGGTTACGGTAAAACAACCTTGATGGAATATGTGGCGAATCGATTGGGTCTGATCTTTATGAAGATCAACTGTCCTTCACTGGGGCATGACGTTATGTCATTGGATCCTCAGCAAGCGCCTAACGCCACCGCTAGGCAAGAGTTGGAAAAGCTTAACTTGGCCTTGGAAATGGGTAATAACGTGATGCTGTATCTGGATGATATTCAGCATACCCATCCTGAGTTCTTGCAGAAGTTCATTTCACTCTGTGATGGAACGCGTCGTATCGAAGGCGTTTGGAAAGGCAGAACAAAAACCTATGACATGCGTGGCCGCAAGTTCTGTGTAGTGATGGCCGGTAACCCTTATACCGAATCAGGGGAAGCGTTCAAAGTACCGGACATGCTTGCTAACCGTGCTGATATCTACAACTTGGGTGATATTTTGGGTGGTATGGACGAGCAGTTTGCGCTGAGTTATATCGAGAACTCAATGACCTCCAATAATGTGCTCGCACCTCTTGCGGTGAGAGAAATGGATGACATCTACAAGTTGATCGATATGGCAAAAGGCAAGGATGTCGCCGCCACAGATTTGAGTCATCAATACAGTGGTGCTGAGATTAATGAGATCACAGAGATCTTGAAGAAGATGTTCGTAATTCAAGATGTAGTACTCAAAATTAACAAACAATACATCGCCTCTGCAGCACAAAACGATAAGTATCGAACGGAGCCTAGTTTTAAGCTTCAAGGTAGTTATCGGAATATGAACAAGATGGCTGAGAAACTCTCTGCGGTGATGAATGAAGATGAGCTGATGCAAATGATTCAGGATCACTACCTTGGTGAGGCGCAGTTATTAACCTCAGGGGCTGAAGATAATTTGCTTAAGCTTGCAGAGCTTCGAGGCAACATGACCGAAGAGCAGTCGTCGCGCTGGGAAGAAATCAAGCGCGACTTCTTGCGAAACAAAGCGATGGGAGGTGACGACGGTGATGTTGGCGGTAAAGTTGTTGCCCAGTTGGTAGACCTTGTCTCTGGGATCAAGGACCTTAAGAATGTGGCTGAAACGGCAACC
>NZ_LWFI01000986.1:0-1441 GCF_001635735.1 Oleiphilus sp. HI0067 | reverse complement strand
TATTTCTTCTGGAATACCTGGACCATTGTCAGTGATTTTTATTTCACAAAAGCTATGGCCGTTGACGTTGATGCTGCTTTTTGTAGCAGCACTGATTTTACCACCCTCAGGCATTGCTTCGACGGCATTCTTCATAAGGTTAGTTAATATTTGCCGCAGACTGCCAGGGCTGATGTCGACTGGGCGTAGGCTACTATCTGGCAGGTATTCGCTGTCGATACTCTTGGCCAAGAATAGTGAACTTTTGTACAGGGTTAGAAGGTTTTTGATTTCTAAGTTGATGTCGGCGTCGCCTTCATCGTGCGTAATATCTTGCTGCAGATCCCTTAATCGAAAGATTATCTGGCTTGCGCGCTCTAGCTCTTCTTTAAGAACTTGTAGTTCTTCTTGTACTTCGTCTTCTTCGCTGAGTTTCAGGGAAAGGCTGCTCAAATAGTTATTGATGATGCTAAGAGGGTTGTTCGCCTCATGTGCAATCTCGCGAACCTTTGCGTTTAATGAGTTGATTTCAGAATCAGTGTTTTCTGCGCAGTGGGCTTGTTCTATATCTATGCATTGGCGCTTAAATTGGCTGATCAGAATGCTTAAGAAATTAGGATGAAGTCTTTCCTTATTTGAATGCAATGTTGTAGCGATGACTGCGATGATGCGCTCCCCATCGAGTAGAGGAAGACAGAGCATGTGCTGTGCATCGAGCAACCGGAGAATTTGTTGGTCAGCAACAAAGGCAGAGTCATCATCGATTGAGCTGAGCACTTCATTTCTCAGTGCAGATTTCGCCGCAAGACTACTGCCCTCATTTAGAGGGAAACAAAGTGGTGCTTCGTAGCTGTCTTCGATAAGAACAAGTTCGTTGTCTTCGTTCCAAAATAGTGCCGTTTGGCGAGTGCCAAGCAGTAGTGACAGAGAGTGCTGAATTTGGGTTGCGAGTTCTATTTTTGTCTTGGCTTTTGAAACAAGATCCCGAGAAATGTTTTGAAGATTTTGGTCTCTAATGGCTCGTGCTAAAGATATATGTGCTTCTTGATCATCTTGTTTGTCGAGTTGCACGCCCATGCTCTCAGCTACTTGGATAACTTCTTCATCTATTTTTCGACAGATTTCAGAGATGAGGGATGGGTTGAGTTCAAATAAGCTGTTCGTCGTTTCAACACTCTGCTGCATGCTCTGTTGCGCATCATTGCTAAGAGCGCTTGCAGTATACAATATTTTGACCAAATGCTGAGCGCCCAGAATGTCGACTGTGTTTGCGTGATGATAACGAATCGCATCGATTGCATAAGGGCTTAGCCCCCATTCGTTTGCGAGTTGTGCACCAAGTTCTGCGTGATCAATACCGAATGTACCCAACTCATGCTTTAAGCGTTTATCTTCGTCGGGCTGCTCTTCTCTCAGAGTTAAATATTCTTTGTTGAAGTTTCTTGAGAGTACGAGTTCTCCA
>NZ_LWFI01000985.1:0-1442 GCF_001635735.1 Oleiphilus sp. HI0067 | reverse complement strand
AGCGAAGAACTTCTTTCAAATCGTCTTCTTTAAGACGACTTCTTCTGATGAGCTGTGCGTAATCGCGACTACCCAGCAGATTGATATAGTGGCTGACGACAAGCTTGGCTTGCGGTAGCCACTCAGTGTCGGGATCTAGTTGACGTAACTGAAGCATTAGACATTCTTGAAGGTCTTTTGCGCCCACGCCTGCTGGGTCAAAATGTTGAACACGCTTCAGAACTGCGTGAACTTCTTCTAGTTCGACTGGATCTTCATCTTCTTCGTTAAATAGACCTTGATGAATATCTTCAATGGTATTTTGTAGATAGCCTTCCATGTCAATCGCATCAATAATTGTTTCTGCAATTAAACGATCGCGGTCAGAAAATGGTGTTAGATTAAGTTGCCATAGCAGGTGATCATTCAGAGACTCGCTAATTGAATTTCTGCTTTCGAAATCGCTGTCGTTCTCATCTGGCATTGTGCCAGAGCTTGCTGGGCCACTTGTTTGGTAGATGTCTTCCCATGCAGTATCGACAGGTAAATCGGTTGGTATCGAATCGCTAAATTCATCGCGTTCGCTTTCGTGAAGATCTCGTGATGGCTCGACTTCTGAATTTGATACTTCGCTAGATTGTTCATTTTTTGAATTTTGCTCTGACTCGCTATTTGGCGTCTCAGGACTGTCTTCAATCATTTCTAGCATTGGGTTTGATTCCAATGCTTCTTGGATTTCCGCCTGAAGATCTAGAGTCGATAGCTGAAGCAGTTTAATAGCCTGCTGCAGCTGGGGCGTCATTGTAAGACTTTGCCCCATTTTGAGTTGTAGGGATGCCTTCATTACCATCAGTCGGTCATCCTAACTTTTTCAGTGTTTTTGTCATTGTCGAACGAATTCTCTATGTGCTTGTCCAGCACGTAATGTCATATCTTCTATTTTAAGAACTTCCGAGAAGAATTTGAACGAGTTTTTGATGAACTTAGTTAAACCTTTTTTCACTGGTAATTGCACAGGGAATTTGGTTTTAAATTGTAAATTCATCGCCAAGGTAAACCTCGCGCACCTTTTTGTTCTCTAATACTTGCTCAGACGAGCCTGATGCAATGATGTGTCCATTGCCAACAATATAGGCTTGTTCGCAAATGTCTAAGGTCTCTCTCACGTTGTGGTCGGTGATAAGTACGCCAATATCTCGGTCGCGAACTTGTCGCACTATTTGCTTGATGTCGCTTACTGAAATTGGATCAACCCCTGCAAAAGGTTCATCTAGTAGAATGAAATCTGGCTCCATTGCGAGAGCTCTCGCAATCTCGACGCGACGGCGCTCGCCCCCGGATAAAGCCATACCTTGGCTGTCGCGAATATGTTCTATATGAAATTCTTTTAGTAATTGATCGGCTTTTTCGCGTTGTTCGGCCTTGCTTAATTCTTTTCTCGTTTGCAGAACGCTCAGAATATT
>NZ_LWFI01000984.1:0-1506 GCF_001635735.1 Oleiphilus sp. HI0067 | reverse complement strand
GCGCTGCGATGTTTTGCATGGCGGGTTGGTAATTTGGCTCTTGTAACCAGAGGACTAACGCAAGACCTAGTGCAACACTGCCCGCCAAACCAATCATCAAACCAATTTGACGGAACAAACCTAGACGATTAACACCTGTCATTAGGTCGCTTTGTGCTGGATCAGCTACCATATCAGTAGATCCTTTACCTACTGTCGTTGCTGGTACGCTTGCTTCGCTCATATTTGCTGCCATGATATTGCTCTAATCCTACCTATTAAACCGGCATCTTCATGATATCTTCGTACGCTTTCACTACTTTGTTGCGTACCTGTGTTACAGCCTCAAACGCGACTGAAGCTTTCTGAGACTGGATCATTACCTGAGTGATGCTGACGTTTGGATCGCCTTGAGAATAAGCTGTTTGTAATGCGCTAGATTTCTGTTGTGCGTCATTTACCGAGTTGACAGCGTTAGATAACAAATCACTAAACTTCGGGATCTCATCAACCTTGTTAGTCGGGTTGATTTGAGTTGGAGAGACTTCTGGCTTTAACTGCTCTGCAGGTTGAATCTGCGCGCGAATGTTACGCATCTCTGCCAATACTTGTGAGATATCGGCTCGGCCAGTGACTGAATTGATTCCTGACATAGGCGCTCCCCTCTAGTTGAATGTCAATTTTTCGTTGTAAACAGTAATAGTTAGTGACAACAGCACAAATCAGGCCAAAACAATTACTGACTATTGAACATTTCTAGCAGGCAAAAAAATGGGGCCTAAATAGGCCCCGAATCAGCAGATTGACAAACTAAATTACTACTTAGCCATAGTGTTCGGTATCAAAAATCTGACACTTTTTTCTATGCTGCTAACTCTGACGCAATGTCGATGCCAAGTTCGCGCATTTGCGCTAATTTATAACGCAAGGTTCTCGGACTGATGCCTAATTTCTCGGCGGTTTGCTTCTTCTTGCCCCCTTCATCCTTGAGGGTATCGATAATAATTTGATATTCACGAAGTTTTAAATCTTTGCCTAGAGCACTGCTGTCGATATCCACGTTCAAGCTTTGTGGCGACGTTTGCTCCACTGTATTCTGACTATTCATCGACTCTGTCAAATTCTCGACAGTAGTTGGTTGAGGCTCATCGACGATAATGTGGCTATCGGAACTCAAATAATCGTCTGATGACGATATTCCTGGCATATCCAAAATCAAGTCTGAGGCTTTTATCACCCCGCCCTCTGCCAGGATCAAAGATCTCTGTACGGCGTTGTCGAGTTCACGAACGTTACCAGGCCAAGGATAATTCAATAACAAGGCTTTGCATTCATCGTTCAGTACAACCTTTCCTCGACGCATTTTCGCGGCATGCACTTCAAGCAATCGCTGAGCAATAGGTAGGATATCGTCTGGGCGCTCGCGAAGTGGTTTCCATGACATTGGGAATACACTTAAACGGTAAAACAAATCTTCTCGGAATTTCCCTTCGTCGACGTATGACTTCAAGGCACGGTTGGTCGTCG
>NZ_LWFI01000983.1:0-1408 GCF_001635735.1 Oleiphilus sp. HI0067 | reverse complement strand
TTCAGGTTTGGATAAGCCAAACCAAAAAATCAACAAAAATGTGAGGGCGATAATGCCGAGAATGACGGTAACCTGTTTCATTTACTCTCCAACAAACACGCTCAAGCTTACGAGCTCGGGCTAAATGAAAAATCAAACTAAGAAAAATACGATAGACGTACAACTTAATCTTCGCTTAAGATTTGGCCACAAGTTTAAAACGATGCAGCTGTTTGGTCGTGATTTGCCTCAACTCCGAGTACAAATCTGCGGCGAATGCACACAACAACAATAAACAGACAGCGGAAAATGAAAAAGATTCCATCCCACTCGCATCAAAATAATCGAAGACAAACTACGAAGTTAAGGCGTTTCATATATGGCGTCATCGCTTTCTCAATATTGTTATCGTACACCTACATTGCTCAGCAGCACGCCCCAAAACCACCAATAGTCGCGAGCGATACCGATTCAAAATCAAAGTGATAAGCCATATACTGCGCGCATTCATTTACCAGCACAGAAGCGGATATGTCACTTTCTTTAGAACAGCTAACGCATAAACTCGAAGAGCTCGAGATGAAGCTTGCATTTCAGGACGATACGATAGACACATTAAATCAGATTGTCACAAAGCAAAGCCGCGATATTCAAGATTTATGGACCGCAAACAAAGTCCTCAAACAGAGCTTAAATGAAATGAAATCGGGCAATGAAGATAACGCCCCAGAGCCACCACCTCCGCATTANTGATATGCTCAGACTTATTAAGGCACGGTCTCATGGACAGCGTAAATCAGTCCTACACCAAAAATTGCGATTTACAAATCATTAGTGCATTTAATACACTCTACCGCGCATGGATGCGACCAAATACGTAGAAGGATTCTACTCAACTCTTTACCAATCGGTAAAAGCGCTCCATGTGTCATTTAACAAGGAGCAGTTATGTTTAAAATCAAAACCTTTATTTCACTAGTCTTTGCCAGCGTGTTGGCCGTTGTGCTTTTACACAGCACAGTTGCTTACGCACAAGAAGCAAACCAAACCTCGGAAGCGTCCGTTCAATCACCCTTAAATATCAACGAAGCAGACGCGCAAACGATTGCGAGTAATTTAAAAGGAATCGGAGTGAAAAAAGCTGAAGCGATTATTCAATATCGAAAGAGCTACGGCCCATTTCATGACGTCGAGGAACTTAAAGAAGTAAAAGGAATTGGAAAAAGTATATTAGAAAAGAATAAGCACTTGATTGTAGCTAAGTAAAAACCAAAAGGCCTTTTAGGGTCAGATATAGCAAGATCTGACCCATGTTTTAACTACAAGCGGATGGCAAAAAACGTACTGGGATGCTTGAAGACGTTGCAGTCACTGTCCCGCTAGAAACACACGCCCATATTCCATCCGAAGCACGCTGCAATTGCAAAGT
>NZ_LWFI01000982.1:0-1303 GCF_001635735.1 Oleiphilus sp. HI0067 | reverse complement strand
GCCGTTGAATTTTTCACGCCAAGTTCGTTTTCAACTGTCTCCATTGTGACAGGCAAAGTCGCCATAGAGGATGATGTCGATAGCGCGATCGCTTGGGGCTTTTTCATTGCTACCAAGAATTTTCGAGCAGACGTTTTTGATAATACATGCACCAACAATGGGTAAACAATAAAACCAAAGATAAGAATCGCGGCCACGTAAACAACAAACAGTTTAAACACAACCATCAAAGCACTGAAGCCGAATGTTCCAACCGCTTCGGCCATCAAGCCAAATACACCGAGCGGTGCGATGAGCATGATTTTGTTAATCATCCAGACCAAGCTACCAACAATTGTATTCACACCATTCAATATGGGCTCGCGTCTTTCGGCCTCTTGCTTTGACAAAGCAATGCCGAAGAACAAACAAAACACCAAGATTTGAAGAATATTCGCATCACTCAATGATTGGAAAATATTCGTCGGAATCATTCCAATCACCGTTGCCCAGAACGTTGGCAACTGACCTTGATCGGCATACTCGGAAGAAAGCATTCCTTCTATCGATGAGACATCAATCCCTAAGCCTGGGCCAAATATCGCACCCATGCCTAATGCTAATGTCACAGCTAAGGCTGAAGTCACACCAAAAAATGCAAGCGTACTTAAGCCCACTTTGCCCGCGTTTGCACTTTTACCCAAACCTGCTGCGCCGGCTACCAATGCGACCGCCACTAAAGGAATAACGAGCATTTTGATCAGATTAATAAAAATAGCGCCAAGCGGCGAAAACATGGAGGCATCTGGTCCCATTGCGATACCGACCATCGTGCCGACAAGCATCGCTATGACCACTTGAACACCGATATTCCCAATGAAATATTTGCTTAGTAACACGTCTTTACCTCATGAAATAAGGAATTAGCTCAGAATGACTGGTCATTGCGTGCCAGACAGTTCAGCGCCAATCGAAATTTATGAATACATAAAGCAGTTCGAAAAACTCATCAGAGCCATTACTGAATAATTTCTCGTGTTCCTTTAAAAAGTGCTGATAGCACCTTTTGACGTACGCCCTCGAAGCAAACATCCATTGCGGATGCATAAAGAGCCCTTTGGCGTAGTGGTCTTCCCGAGCTTCAAACTACTTCAAACTCGATAGCAAAATAAGATAAGTGCAGTAAGCAACTGAAGGACTGAGCGTCTCTCCTTGCCTACTCAATGCCACAAATAAATGGAAATGAATCAGTGGCGAATGTAGCGCCTCAGTAGTGGAATCAATAGTAAAACATTGTCGATGACTGTGAATCATCGTGAAAGGC
>NZ_LWFI01000981.1:0-2193 GCF_001635735.1 Oleiphilus sp. HI0067 | reverse complement strand
GCAAGACTTGAATCCAGTTATTGAACAGTTCTCTCTTGGCAGGATCGTCTTGTTAGAGGGGATTGGGGCTGGAATTGAAAACACCAATTACTTTTTGAACACCTCAAAAAATGGTCAGCTTAGTCGATGGGTGTTGACGATTTTTGAGGCGATGGAATCCGCTGAATTGCCTTTTTTTGTCTCGCTCACCCAACATTTAGCGTCAAAAGGGCTTGCTGTTCCCGCGGCGCTGCAAGATTCGAAAGGGCAATCCCTTTTTAAGATTCAAGGCAAAGACGCCATGATCGTTCCTTGTTTTGATGGGGCCGCAAAAACAGACATGGAGATCGAAGATTGTGCCGCAGCGGGGAAATGGTTGGCGCATATGCATCATGCGGTCGCAGATTTTGATGGAGATCGAAAATTAGTTCGAGATTCAGCTTGGATGCAGGAGCATCTCAATGCGCTCAAAAATTCTGACATGCCTCGCGACGACTTTGCTTTGCTAGAGGAATGCGTTGAACGCTATTCGGTATACCAAAGAGAGTTAGATCAGTGTTCAAGGGGCACTGTTCATGGGGACTTGTTTAAAGACAATGTTCTCTTCGGCGAACAGAATATATCTGGCGTGATTGACTTTTATCATGCCTGTACCGAAGGCTTTCTTTTTGATTTGGCTGTTTGTGCGAACGACTGGGCGATGACTGCGTCAGGCCGACACGATAGTGCAAAACTATCGGCTTTGGTGGAGGCATATCAGAGTGAGAAACCTTGGTCAGATGCCGAAAGTGCTTGTTGGCCCTTATTTCTGGAATTGGCCGCTTTACGCTTTTGGATATCCCGGTTAGTAAGTAAGTACTTAGCGGGTTATCAGCAGGAGAGTTTGGCGGGCGATACGATCAAAGATCCAAACGCCATGCGCGATATTATTATTCAGCTTCGCGCATAGCGTTGCGTATGACTACTGAAATAAAGCGTTAATGTCAGTGCTAAGATTGACGTCGACCAAATACCAGCCTTGGTCAGGTTGGTAAAAATTCATTTCCCACACAAGTGCCGCTTGCCGAAACTTCAATAGATACCGTACTTTGTAAAGGTGTTCGCCAACACTTTTGGTATCTACTTTTGCGTAGCTTAAGGCTTTACCCGCACTTGATTCGATGCGCTGCATGTCTTGAATAATCCGAGCACTGCGTTGTGCGAACTGTTCAGGATTTACGCCAGCATAAGCAGAGATCAAATTAAGAGCTGATTCGCTATCGCCTTTTGCAACTTGCTCCATAAATAAGTCAGTTGCCTGTTCCAATTTTTTTAGATTGGCGAGTGGTTTTGATGAAGCTGGATTCGCCCAAAAAAGCGCAATGATGGAGAGTAAAATAATGAGGGTGCGAGCGTATTGATGCATTGTAAGTCCTGATTTATTCCTGTTCTTTTAATTGCTTTTGGATAAGGGTGCGTAGGCGTTGTAAGCCTTTGCCTTGGTTTACCATTTTCCAAGCCATGTAGAGCGTGCTTGGTTGTGGGCGCGCATTGTCGAGCGGCAACTCAACAAGTTTACCTGCCTTGAGTTCTTCTCTAATCAGGTATCGTGGTAAGAAACCAACGCCGATACCTGCTTTTTGAGCATTTAACTTGTTATAAGTATTGGGGACATAAAAGCGCTGTTGCACCTGATCCTTCAACGAAGAGTGTAAACCTCTCGTCCAGGTAACTGCTTCACGTGCGCTGTCGTGCGTGACGACACGACGAACTTTGCTTAGATCTTCAATCTTAATTGGTGAAGTACTTTTTGCCAGAGGATGGTCGGGCGAGCAGGTATAAACAAGGTCAAGTTGCGCGACCTCTTCGGTTCGAATCCCTTTTTGTTGAGGTACAGGACCAACGGCGCCAATGACTAAATCAACTTCATCAGAAATCAGAACTTCCCAAGCACCATTCAAAGCTTCTTCTTGAATGTCTATTTCAATGTCTGGATGTTCATCTACGAAGCTTTTAAAAGCGCAATAGACCGGTCGTATATCCATGATGGTATCAATGGCGACACGAATTCTGCTTTCGTAACCTCGAGCAACGTTCTGCGTTTGTTCTGCAAGACGTTCTACTGAGTTAAGCAGAATTCTGCCTTCGTCTAGTAAATGCTTTCCAGCGGGGGTAAGTACTGAGCGTCGTCCCTGCTTCTGAAACAAGGTGACATTCAACTGTTCCTCAAGTTTT
>NZ_LWFI01000980.1:0-643 GCF_001635735.1 Oleiphilus sp. HI0067 | reverse complement strand
GAAACGACGCTCCCCGAAGTCATTAAAATGCCTATTGGCCAAGCACTCACTTATTATCAAGAGTTATCTCTTACCGGTAAGCGAGGAGAAATTGCTGAAAAAATTCTGAAGGAAATCCAATTACGCTTGGAGTTTTTGGTCAATGTAGGCCTGGACTACCTGACACTCGACCGCAGCGCGGATACTTTATCAGGAGGCGAAGCGCAGCGTATTCGATTGGCTAGTCAAATTGGAGCTGGATTAGTTGGCGTTATGTACATACTCGATGAACCCTCTATAGGCCTTCATCAAAGAGATAATGAACGCCTGCTTAAGACTCTTACTCATCTGAAAGAACTTGGAAATACCGTTATCGTTGTCGAGCACGATGAAGACGCCATCAGACTCGCAGATTATGTTATCGATATCGGGCCAGGCGCTGGCGTACACGGCGGTGAGATTGTCTCCCAAGGCACTCCTGAGCAAGTCATGCGTGACGAGAACTCACTTACTGGCGCATATTTGAGCGGAACGAAAAAAATTGAAATACCTCGACAACGCACAGCTCCAAATCCGAAAAAACAATTGAGCTTAATCGGCGCGAATGGAAACAATCTAAATGACGTCACACTCAACATCCCAGAAGGCTTGTTAACATGTATCA
>NZ_LWFI01000979.1:0-1813 GCF_001635735.1 Oleiphilus sp. HI0067 | reverse complement strand
TAGAGCTCACCGATGGTATCGCCGTCATTGCCCCAATGGATAGTGATGATCAGATGGAAGAGCTTATCTTCTCGTCACGTTTTGCCTGCCCTGTCTGTGGATACTCTATCAGTGAACTTGAGCCGAGAATGTTCTCCTTTAACAATCCTTCAGGCGCATGTCAGACATGTGATGGACTAGGGGTTAAGCAGTTTTTCGATCCGTCTCGCGTCGTGAGAGACGGCACACTCACCATTGCAGAGGGCGCGATAAAAGGTTGGGATCGCAGAACCATCTACTACTTCCAATTATTATCGAGCGTCATGCAGCACTATGGGGTAGACATCGATACGAAGTTTGCGGACATTCCCGAACACATCAAGGACATCATATTAAACGGCAGCGGTTCTGACGAGATTGCGTTTAATTATGTCAATTCTCGTGGCGACACCATGCAACGACAGCATCCCTTTGAAGGTGTCATTCCCAACATGGAGCGTCGTTACAAAGAAACAGAATCACAAATGGTACGTGAGGAGCTAGCAAGCTACTTAACCATGCAAGCGTGTCCAAGTTGCCATGGTTCACGCCTGCGGGAAAGCGCTCGCCACGTATTCATTGAAGAAACGACGCTCCCCGAAGTCATTAAAATGCCTATTGGCCAAGCACTCACTTATTATCAAGAGTTATCTCTTACCGGTAAGCGAGGAGAAATTGCTGAAAAAATTCTGAAGGAAATCCAATTACGCTTGGAGTTTTTGGTCAATGTAGGCCTGGACTACCTGACACTCGACCGCAGCGCGGATACTTTATCAGGAGGCGAAGCGCAGCGTATTCGATTGGCTAGTCAAATTGGAGCTGGATTAGTTGGCGTTATGTACATACTCGATGAACCCTCTATAGGCCTTCATCAAAGAGATAATGAACGCCTGCTTAAGACTCTTACTCATCTGAAAGAACTTGGAAATACCGTTATCGTTGTCGAGCACGATGAAGACGCCATCAGACTCGCAGATTATGTTATCGATATCGGGCCAGGCGCTGGCGTACACGGCGGTGAGATTGTCTCCCAAGGCACTCCTGAGCAAGTCATGCGTGACGAGAACTCACTTACTGGCGCATATTTGAGCGGAACGAAAAAAATTGAAATACCTCGACAACGCACAGCTCCAAATCCGAAAAAACAATTGAGCTTAATCGGCGCGAATGGAAACAATCTAAATGACGTCACACTCAACATCCCAGAAGGCTTGTTAACATGTATCACAGGCGTTTCAGGCTCTGGGAAATCGACCCTGATCAACTCAACGCTTTACCCGCTCGCTGCGACAGAACTTAACAAGGCAACGACATTAGAGGCGGCATCGTACGATCAAATTAAGGGGCTAGACCTCTTCGATAAAGTCATCGACATAGATCAAAGCCCTATCGGAAGAACACCGCGCTCTAACCCCGCCACATACACTGGACTGTTTACTCCGATTCGTGAGTTATTCTCAGGCACCCAAGAAGCAAGAAGCCGAGGCTATAAACCAGGACGCTTTAGCTTTAACGTAAAGGGCGGTCGTTGTGAGGCATGTCAGGGCGATGGCGTAATCAAAGTAGAAATGCACTTCTTGCCTGACGTATACGTTCCATGCGATGTATGTAAGGGCAAGCGCTACAATCGCGAAACACTCGATATCAAGTACAAAGGATTAAACATCAACGAGGTGCTCGATCTTACGATCGAGGATGCCCGAGAATTTTTCGATGCCGTCCCGTTCATCGCAAGAAAACTCCAAACACTCATCGATGTAGGACTGTCCTATATTCGCTTAGGACAAAGCGCTGT
>NZ_LWFI01000978.1:0-6447 GCF_001635735.1 Oleiphilus sp. HI0067 | reverse complement strand
CAAATCGTACTGAACTTCGACAACCTAGTGAGCAATTCAGATCTGACTCAAGATCTAGATGGAGCGCCAGGGTGCATGTCAGGCGCGACCGATCCAGAATGCGCATCAATATTTGAAGCACTCGGTCTAGATGTCGCGATCGGCTCAGAGCATAGCAGCGTCACACAAACCGTCTTTAGTGTTCGTTAATATGTTTCGGCTATTAGTCTGTAGAGAGGCGCTTAATAAGCGCCTCTTTTTCGCAATATTCATGCTTTCTCTGGCTGGATGTAGCAGTAGCTCAAGTGACTTTGTCGACACCTCACACAATGCAAGCCAAACAAGTTTTGAATGGAATCTGCCAGAGAGATATCCCCTACCTGTCGAGCCCATCGCGAATCAAATGAGCGAAGAAAAGTTCCAGTTAGGCCGCCATCTTTTTTACGATACGCGCCTCTCAGGCAATGGCACTCAAGCATGCGCGTCCTGCCATATCCAAGAACATGGTTTTAGTGATGGCATTGCATTGCCAACAGGTTCTACTGGAGAACTCTTAGCGCGTAACTCTCAGGGCTTAATGAACGTAGCTTATAACGCAACACAAACTTGGGCCAACTCAGCCTTAATTACCCTAGAAGAACAGGCCCTTGTGCCATTATTCGGTGAGAATCCGATTGAGCATGGCATTGATGACAGCAACAAAGAAGAAGTACTTGATAGAATCCGAAACGAGGCGCGTTACCAAAGTTTGTTTAACGATGCCTATCCCGAGCTCGGTGATCCTATCGCATTTAATACCATTCGCGATGCGATCGTGAGCTTTGTTCGAGGTATGGTGTCTTTCAACTCAGCGTTTGATCGCTTCGAACAAGGCGATGCCACTGCTCTAAGCGCTGCTGCACATCGAGGCAGACAATTGTTCTTTAGCGAAGAGCTTGAGTGTTTCCACTGCCACGGCGGCTATCATCTCAGCGACTCCACGATGGATCGAAGTATGAGCTTCGTGAATCGTCCCTTTCACAATACTGGATTATTCAACATTGGTGGTACGGGCGATTATCCGCACGACAACACAGGACTATTTGAAATCACAGCTGATCCGTCCGACATGGGAAAATTTCGCGCACCTTCTCTAAGAAATGTCGCTCTCACTGCCCCCTACTTACATGATGGTAGCGCGGCAACATTAGGAGAAGTCCTCGAAATCTATGCAGCCGGCGGACGTTTAATCACAACTGGTCCTCATGCTGGAGATGGAAGACTCAACCCTTTCAAAAGTAGTTTTGTGACGGGTTTTAACATGTCCGAGCAAGACAAAAATGATGTGATTGCCTTCCTCCAAAGCTTGACTGACAACAGCTTCGTAAGCGATCCACGCTTTAGCAACCCATGGAATTAACATGATAGACACTAAAAAACAGGCAATATGCATTACGCTATCGTGTGCGCTTAACGGGCTTTTGGCAATGAATGCCAATGCGCATGGTGACTTTCTCTACATGCCACAGGCAACGCTCACTTCAAGCATTTATGCTTCGTGGCAAACACAAGATCATATTCAGAACGATGACTGGAATATCCCGGGTATACTCCGCAATGAAGCCATGCACGCCAGTGAAGAAGGTTTGAGCCTCAACGACGCAACACTGGGTTTTGTTTGGGCTAATGAATCAGGTTTTTTCACAAACACAGAGCTTGGCGCTCATGAACATTCAAGCGATGTGGAAACTGAAATCGAACAAGCCTTCTTTGGTTATCATTGGACACATACTTCAGGACATATCAAATTAGAAGCAGGTAAAATGAAAGGCGCTTTTTCGCTACAAAATGGCCAGCATCCTAATGAACGGGCGTTCACTGAGCCAACACTTTCAGCTCTCACCGCATTGGAAGGCACATACTCTAATATCGGTCTCCGCGCACAATTCATGAACTGGCATGGAGCGCAGGGCTTAAGTACTTATGGCATTGAAATTTGGGATGGAGAGAATTACCCAGGAAGCGATCACAGCGATCAGCCTGCATTTGATCTGTTTGCACGTTACCAACATACCGTTGAACGACTACAAGCTACTGTTGGTATATGGGGTCTTTTCACAGATGTAAAACGTCGCAGAGATAATATTCCCGATGACCACATTCACTCATCAGGCACAGTTCGAACACCGACTCTTTTTACAGGTAATGAGACCCTTTATGGCCTTGAAAGCATCATTAAATGGCAGCAGTCTTCGGAGCTTTCGTATCAACTAGAAATCTCCGCGTTACAGAGACACAGTGATGGAGAGTTATCTGATGCAACAAGAGTGTCGAGCCTTGATGCAAGTATGCGTGGTGGCAACATAAACGTATCGATTCAATATCAGAAACACAACTTGTCGATTGGCTATGAAGAATTATCAACCGATAACGGACTCAGCGGCCCTGGCGCTCCGATTCTCGGCGAGCAAGCTGGATTGCAACACGCGGATCATACGTCATCGAGAGCAAGCCTCTCTTATAGCTACTCAATACAAGAGGGCCTCATGCTTCGCGTTGAGTATATCGATGATCAAACGACACAAAATGCACAAGACTTTGCTCGATTAGCTTTATATTGGGGAGACCAGTACGCACTTTAAAAAGAAAAAAGCGCATGTTGATCATGCGCTTTTTGATACTTAAGCCGCCTTAGCCTTTAAATCATAATCCGGGTTATAGACAGACTCTTTCCATTCATCGACGAAATGAGAATCGTCCTGATCCCATGGATGAAAATCATCTCTAAAAAAGTCTTTCAAATGCGGTGCCATGCGGCGTGTCATGCCTTGTTTACCGTACATAAACTTCCAAAACCCTTTTACTTCAGACCAGCGTGGCATGCGCTTCGCCCACCACAGTAAACGCGCTTGGTATTTCATGAAGCGATATGGCAACAGAATCAAAGCAATACACATCGACTTTTTCAATAAGCGACGATCTCCAAAAATTTCCATATACAAATCAAACGCGACGCTTTTATGCTCAATCTCTTCCACTGCATGCCAATGCATCAATTGGTCGATGCTCTCTTCCATGCCAGCCCAGTGCTCTCTATGATTCAAATAGTCACAGGCAAACACTGCCGTTAAGTGTTCAACACACACAGTAAATGCCAAACGCTGTTTATCTGAGCGACGTTTGATCGACCATTCTAAGTCCTTCAAAAAGACCTTTTCTAAGCGCGGGACGTCATAGCCTTTGTCACGCAACTGTTCATTGAAGCGCTTATGTTGCAAGCTGTGATGTGCCTCTTGTCCAATAAACCCCTTAATTTGTTCTTTTAAATTGGGGTCTTTCGTATCATTACGATAAGGCCGCACAGACTTAATAAACTCCGCTTCTCCATCTGGAAAGGTCGCTGACATCGCAGCAATATAAGCACTTTTTAAACAATTATTATCAAAGAAGTCCCGCGTCGACATGTCTGCATATGGGAACTCCATATGACGAGGACGGACATCCAAAGGCGTCTTGTTGGAAGCGGTCGTATTTGTCATCACTTTCACCTTAAGCTGCGTAATCATTATCAGGCCATCTTTAACGACAACCTAAACCTGCGACTTTCCAACTATGGAACAGTCATTATTGCGTTAAAGCTATAGTGCGCTTTTGAAGCCTTTGACAATAGGTGATAAGGTTTCAAAAAAAAGTCATTTGAGCTCATTTCATATGTAGGGAATGTCGCATTGATATGAATAACAATAACGTCGGACTTACACTTGCATCGGGCGACTACTTGCCTGTTGTTCGCGATTTCGCATTGAGCCGAGGCATTCAACCTTCTGAACTTTTAGAAGGCAGCGAACTCAGTGCCGCAGATTTCATTCAGCCCCCCGAACTCGTCAGCAACTTTATCGTCAATCGCGTTGGGCAAAATCTCTACGCAAAACTGAAACAGCCCATTGCTGATGCCGTCTACTATGGTTTGCAGGTGCGCCCATCAAGCCACGGAGCTTTGGGTGTTGCAATTCAAACATCCGCATCCTTACGCGCGGGATTGTCTTTATTAACGAAGTACTACAACACTAGGCTTGCTGCGCAATACCCGAAAATCGTCATCGGAGAAGAACATGTATCTTTGACGCTAATTACTGATTTGAAAGGTATGGGGCATTCACCAGACGTACAACGTTTCTTTGATTTAAGTACGATGGTTAGCATGGCACAGAGTGTTCATCTCTCTCTTGGTGCTTCGTGCGCACTTGAGGGACAAGTCATTATTGAAATCGATGCACCTGAACCAGCTGGCTTTCCGCACCATGTTTTGGATTATTGCTGTTTCACGTTTAACGCAAAACAATGCGCGATGCACTTCCCTACCCAATGGTTAGACGCCCCATTTGAAAGTGCGAACACGGCGCTTTGTCAGGCCGCTTTAGCGCAATGCGAAGAGGAGCTAAGAAAAGTAAAACCGCAAGATTTGGTCGATCGCGTCCGGAATTTTCTCACTCTACAAGAAGGCGCCCTTCCCAGCATTGATGTGGTGGCAGAACGAAATTTTATGTCCGCGGCGACTCTAAAGAGAAAACTAGGCGAGCTTGATTACACCTATCAAGACTTAAAAAATGAAGTGAGACTTTTCACGGCAAAAGAAAAACTGTCTTCTAGCGAACTACCCATCGAGCTGATCGCTGATCAATTGGGCTTTAGCGATAACTCTAACTTCGCCAAGTTTTTTAAGAGACAAACAGGGCTAACGCCCAAGCAATACAGAACTACTGAACAAAAATAAAAGCACGCAAAAGCGTGCTTTTATTTACTTCCCTAAGCGCCTTTGCGCAGACCCTGGGCTAAATTATTTGCAGTCTCGCGCAAACGTGCGTTTGCCTGCTCAATGGTGTGCATGCTATTTACGCAGGTTTGAGCGCCATCTTGCGTTGCAGTAATGTCGCGCGCTAATTCATCTGACGCTGCACTTTGCTCAGTGGCCGCATTCGCTGCATCAGCGTTAATCAATTTCAACTCCTGTGTATTTAAGAACACGGACTGAAGCTGCTCTTTAGTCGCCACAAACTGCTCACTGACATTGTTTGTCTCAGTGCTGCTTTCGTCGATCATTTTCATCAAATGATCAGTTGTATCTTCTAGGCTAGCGACCATAGATTGAATCTCAACCGTCGCGTCTTGGGTTTTCACTGAAAGCGTTCGCACTTCATCTGCCACGACCGCAAAACCACGACCAGCCTCTCCCGCTCGGGCTGCTTCAATCGCAGCATTCAAAGCGAGAAGATTAGTTTGTTCAGAGATATCAGTAATCACCTTTAACACATTTTTCACACTTTGAGATGTTTCACGTAAGGCATGACTTGAATCTGAACAGTTTGACATACGCCCGCTTAGTCCATGCATCTTCGCAACTAACTGATCAATAGTAGTTTCCGTCTGTGACATGCTGTCTCCCAAACTTTGGGCTAAGGCATCGGCGCTTTGAGCACGTGCAGAAGCATCTTTAGCAATCTGTGCCATTTGAGTAATACCTGCGGAACTACGAATCAAACTATCATTTTGAAGCATCAATTCGCTCGTGCTTGACCGACACTGTTCATCAATATCTTCAACCTGAATAGTGAGCGTCTCAATCGCTTCATTCACAGAAGTAATCAGCGTAGAAAGATGACCGACAGTTGCATCTACCGATGAGCCGATTTGACCAAATTCATCCGAGCCACTAAATCCAATACGATCATCAGTATTGCCCGATAAAATATTTTTCATCACACCAATAATATGCTGCAGTAAAGGCATAACATTGTACATAACAGAATGCGCGAAAAAGATAATGAAGCCACTACCAGCGAACAGCCACATACTCAACTCCAAGGTGGACATTAACCCCTCTGAGCTTGCCTCAGAAATAGCTTGATTATATTGATACAGGGCAAATGCGACCAAGGGCAAAGTTAAGCAAGCAGGTAAAAGCAGTTTCGCCTTTAAACTTACATTCATTAAAATACGATCCCTAAGTCCAATCTTTACATCAGCCATCATATGCTCTCTCTTTAAAACTACCCATAAAGTATATAAGTAACCGATCGATTCATAACTGCCACTCGCGATACTTTTTGAATATTTTCTTGCCTAACTATTTAGACGCTGCGTCAAGCCCAATTTCAATTGGACTAGTCAACGGCGCCACCTCCTATAACTCCCTTTATTTAACATGTAAAACTCTTCCTTTTTTACCTACGCATGATTAAATAATAATGATTATCATTAATATTTAAAAGATCTCAATCATTTTTTACTTTAGTCAATTGATAGAATCATCAACCCCGTCCTTGTCGCAAAGATATCTGCAAAGTTCTAAGAGCTTGCTTCACTCCGCTCTAACCTTTTAGTGATCGTTGCCGTGCTCCATCTAATCTTTGAGTTTGGCTTTTTAGTAGCCTACAAAAAGCGTCTCGCCTAAAGGCTCATACTTTTAATTCATGTAGAGTCTACCGTTAT
>NZ_LWFI01000977.1:0-28848 GCF_001635735.1 Oleiphilus sp. HI0067 | reverse complement strand
ACAATGATGCATCGGTTGCAGATGCAGCTTCGTCTCATCTCGTAGATGAAGACGATGAATTGTCGCTAAGTGATGCAGAGTTAAATCACGAAGCTGAAATTGATTTGGATTTGAGTGATGAGTTATCACTTGATGATGAGGCTTTAGGTCTTGATGAAGATGCGGGTGCAGCTTCTGAAGCTGAAAGCCTTGAGTCGGCAGTGGAAGAGGTAGATGCGGATGATCTTAGCCTAGAGTTGGACGAAGCCTTGGATTTAGATTTTGACTCTGAATCTGAAGAAGAGTTGTCCTTAGATGCTGAAGAGCTAGATTCCCTAGAATTGGATGATTCTGAATCCGAGGACCTTGGAGATGCTCTTGATGAGCTGGATGATTTGGAGCTGGAAGATTCGTTGACTGAAAATGCTGAAGCAGACGAAGGTGCTTCAGATGTCCTTGATCTAGGAGATGACGAACTCACCATCACAGACGAGACCCTAGATGAAGCGGCTGAAGCGTTGGGCGATGCAGATGATTTCGAGCCGGAATTAAGTGATGACGAAGATTTCGACTTCTTAGAAGGAACCGATGAGGTGTCTACTAAGTTGGATTTGGCGCGCGCTTATATCGATAT
Organism: Oleiphilus sp. HI0067; assembly: GCF_001635735.1. Classification (NCBI taxonomy): domain Bacteria; kingdom Pseudomonadati; phylum Pseudomonadota; class Gammaproteobacteria; order Oceanospirillales; family Oleiphilaceae; genus Oleiphilus; species Oleiphilus sp. HI0067. Next base: position 28,235 of record NZ_LWFI01000977.1, on the reverse strand, counting down.
GGGTGACACCGAAGGCGCTAAAGAGATTTTAGTTGAAGTTCAGCAAGAAGGCTCTGATCAGCAGAAGCAGCAAGCGAATGAACTGATAGATTCTATTTCTAAATAAGTATGGCAGATATGAATATTGCGGCCGGTAACGATCACGTTACTGGCCGCATTGCGTTAGGATTGATGTACAAAGGGAGTGCTTATTGTGGCTGGCAGTCTCAAAAAAGCGGTGTCCCCTCTGTGCAGGCTGAATTAGAAGCTGCGATTTCTCGTGTCGCAAACCATACTGTCGAAGTTGTGTGTGCGGGTCGTACTGATAAAGCTGTTCATGCGAGTTATCAGATTGTTCATTTTGATACCACATCTGTAAGAACTGCGCGCTCCTGGGTTTTTGGTTGTAACGCAAATCTGCCGTCAGATATTTCTGTTTCTTGGGTGCAGCCGGTTTCAGATGAGTTTCATGCACGTTTTTCTGCGTTTAATCGCCGCTATAACTATGTGATCTTTAATCATCCTATTCGACCAGCGCATTTTTATGACGAAATGACTTGGTGTCATTACGCTTTAGATGAGTCGCTGATGCATCGAGCGGCACAATGCTTGGTGGGCGAGCATGATTTTACTTCGTTTCGTGCCGTTGGATGTCAGAGTAAATCGCCGTTTCGGCATATCGACCACGTTCGCGTAAATCGTTTCGGTAATATTCTTGTGCTGGATATTCAGGGCAATGCCTTCTTGCATCATATGGTGCGTAATATCGCGGGCGTCCTTATGTCGATAGGTGCGGGTCGAAATCCAGTGGAGTGGTGTGCTGAAGTGCTTGCGGCGAAAGATCGTACTAAAGCCGATGTGACTGCTCAGCCTTATGGTTTGTTTTTAACGGATGTGGGCTATCCCGATCAATATGATTTGCCCCCCTCAGGCGGCGCGCCAAGCTTGATTCAGGCAATGCTGGCGATGTCAGACTCTAATAAAGTTGATTGGGATGTTATTTCTCCTGCAGATATGTGGGATATCGCGCGACAAGGAAATAATAAATAGCGGTACTAATCTTTGGTCGATTAGTCCACATGCCAAAGGTTTATTGTTTTTACGATCTTCTGTAAAAAGCTTCAAACAGTTATACTGGCCTGCTGCGGGCTTCACACTTAGTGAAGATTCTCTCGATTTATTCTGATAAGTGTTTGCTTTTATGCTCTCTAATTCGCGCGCACGAACAAAAATCTGCGGTATTACTCGACCTGAAGATGCCCTTGCTGCGGTATCTGCAGGAGCTGATGCTATTGGTCTGGTTTTTTATGCGCCAAGCCCTCGTTCTGTAACGGTTGATCAAGCGAAAGAGATTTGCACCGTACTACCTCCGTTTGTTGGTGTTGTCGCGTTGTTTGTAGACGCAGAACCCTCTCTTATCCATCAGGTGTGTAAAGAGTTGCCAGTGACTTTGCTCCAATTTCACGGGGATGAAAGTGAATCTGATTGTCAGGGTTACGGCGTACCATACATTAAGGCGTTGCGTGTACGTTCATCTGAGGATGTTACGAACGCCGAAAATAATTATCCAACCGCGACCGGTATCCTCGTAGATACCTACAAAGCTGGTGTGCAGGGCGGAACTGGCGAAACATTTGACTGGGATCTTTTACCTGTTCAGCGATCTAAGCCGCTAATTTTAGCGGGTGGTCTTACTCATCAAAACGTGGCGAAAGCAATTGCGCACGTTCAACCATACGCGGTTGATGTGAGTGGTGGTGTTGAAGCATCAAAGGGCATCAAGTCATCACAATTGATACAACAATTTTTACAAGAGGTGTCCTGTGGGAGCAGAAGCTAACGCTAAGTTTACCGAACAGTTTCTAAGTACTTTACCAAGTGATACTGGCCACTTTGGGCCTTACGGTGGTCGCTTCGTTTCGGAAACTTTATTCGCGGCATTGAACGAACTAGAAGCAAAGTACCGCGAACTTAAAAATGATCCGGAATTCGTTAAGGAATTCGACAAAGATCTTGCTGATTATGTTGGTCGTCCTTCACCTTTATATTTTGCTGAAAGACTGACAAAAGAAGTTGGTGGAGCCAAGATTTACTTCAAGCGTGAAGATCTAAACCATACTGGCGCGCACAAAGTTAACAATACGATTGGTCAGGCATTGCTTGCTAAATATCTTGGGAAGCCTCGTGTTATAGCCGAGACAGGCGCGGGTCAGCATGGTGTGGCTTCTGCTACGGTTGCTGCGCGAATGAATCTTGATTGCAAGGTCTTTATGGGTGCCGAAGACGTTCAACGTCAAGCTTTGAATGTATATCGCATGAAGCTGCTAGGTGCAGAAGTTGAAGCTGTAACGAGTGGTACGAATACGCTTAAAGACGCAATGAATGAAGCGTTGCGCGACTGGGTAACTAATGTCGATAACACTTTTTACATCATCGGTACGTGTGCAGGCCCGCACCCGTACCCAATGCTTGTGCGTGATTTCCAGTCGATTATTGGTCGCGAAGCGCGAGCGCAATGTCTTGAGAAAGAAGGACGCTTGCCTGATGCGCTAGTGGCTTGTGTTGGTGGTGGCTCGAACGCCATCGGCTTGTTCTATCCCTTTATTTGTGACGAAGGTGTAGAGATGTACGGCGTCGAAGCGGGTGGCTTTGGCATCGAAACAGGGCAGCACGCAGCGCCACTTTGTGCTGGCCAACCGGGTGTATTGCACGGTAACCGTACGTATTTGATGAGCGATCAGAATGGTCAGATACAGGGGACGCATTCTGTGTCTGCTGGTCTTGATTATCCAGGTGTAGGGCCTGAGCATTCTTGGTTGAAGGATGAGAAGCGTGCGAATTATGTTTCTGTTACAGATGATGAGGCGCTAGAAGCGTTTAGACGTCTTACCTTGGTTGAGGGCATTATGCCTGCTCTCGAGACAAGCCACGCGATAGCTTACGCAATCAAGAAGGCGGCAACAATGAAGTCAGACCAGATCCTGATCGTTAATTTGAGTGGTCGTGGTGATAAAGATATTCTTACCGTTGCGGGCATTGATGGAATTTCAATTTAAGCGAAAATAATATGAGTCGTATAAAATCTACAATCAATGCTCTTAAAGCTGAGGGCAAAAAAGCGCTAATTCCTTACATTACCGCCGGTGATCCGCAACCTTCTTGGACGGAAGACTTAATGCACTGCTTGGTAGATTCAGGCGCTGACATCATTGAGTTGGGTGTTCCATTCTCAGATCCAATGGCTGACGGTCCGGTTATTCAGTTGGCATGTGAAAGAGCTTTGAAGCACAACACTAGCTTGTCTGACATTTTTGATATTGTCCGTTCTTTTAGAGAGAAAAATACTAACACCCCTGTCGTATTAATGGGATATTTGAATCCCATTGAACGTATGGGCGTTGATGCCTTCCTTGAGAAAGCGGCGGAGTCTGGTGTAGACGGAGTGTTAACGGTCGACTTACCTCCTGAAGAAGCAGAAATTTTTGCGCCAAAAGTTGCTGCGAAAGGCATGGATTCGGTGTTTTTGATTGCACCTACTACGACAGATGATCGCATTCGTAGCATCTGCAAACATAGCTCTGGCTACGTTTACTATGTCTCGGTGAAGGGTGTAACGGGATCTGCTGCACTAAGCACTGATGATGTCGCTCAAAAAGTTGCGAACATTCGTTCGATTGCAGATATTCCCGTTGGTGTAGGTTTTGGTATTACAGATGCTGAATCAGCAAGTGCGGTTGCTAAGGTGTCTGACGGCGTTATTGTAGGAAGCGTATTGGTAAATACGATTAAAGAAAATCAAGAAGACTTGTCGGTTATAAAAGATAAACTAGGCTCAGTACTGTCTTCGATGCGTCAAGCGATGGACGCTTAATCTATCCTAAGGTTGGAATAGTAAATGAGCAGTTGGCTAGACCGAATTAAGCCTAGTGTAATTAGATCTGAATCCAAGACTCGAGGGAATATTCCTGAAGGTGTTTGGAAGAAGTGCCCTAAGTGTGGATCTGCACTTTATTTGCCTGAGTTGTCTAAGAATCTAGACGTATGCCCTAAGTGTTCACACCATTTGAGAGTGAACGCGCGTCGTCGTGCTGAGATATTTTTAGATCCAGGTTATGAAGAGCTGAGTGAAAACTTAAAGCCTGACGATTTGCTTAAGTTTAAGGACACGAAAAAGTATAAAGATCGATTAGCTGCTGCCCAAAAAAGTACCGATGAAGATGATGCCTTATTAACATTCAAGGGTTCCTTGCAAGGCCTTGATGTAGTGATTGCTGCTTTTGAATTTAATTTCATGGGCGGATCCATGGGCTCCGTTGTAGGCGAAAAGTTTGTTCAGGCAGTGAATTGTTGTATCGAGGAGCATCGTGCTCTTGTGTGCTTTAGCGCCAGTGGCGGTGCGAGAATGCAAGAAGCATTAATCTCATTAATGCAAATGGCAAAAACATCCGCAGCCTTAGAAAAGCTCAAAGAAGCAGGCTTACCATATGTTTCAGTTATGACTGATCCTGTTTTCGGTGGCGTTTCAGCGAGTTTGGCAATGCTGGGCGATGTAAATATTGCAGAGCCCAATGCATTGATTGGTTTTGCTGGTCCGCGCGTCATAGAGCAAACTGTTCGAGAAAAGCTACCAGAAGGTTTTCAGCGTAGTGAATTTCTTTTAGAGCACGGCGCAATTGATATGATTGTCGATCGCGCGTCCTTGCGCTCAACCATATATTCACTTCTAAGTATGTTGACCATTAAAGAATTGGCGAGCATTAGCCATGCTAATGATGATGAGTCGGCTAGTTCTGATGCGTCAGGCTCTAACTCTGAGTAGTGGCGTAGATCATCAAAGCATAATCACGAGGTTGTTGTGATGACACTCAATGAGTGGTTGAGTGAGTTAGAAAAACGTCATTCGCAAGAAATTGATTTAGGCTTAGACCGTATTCGTACGGTCTTCGATGCTTTAAATATTGCTGACAAGCTTCCTAGAATTGTTACTGTCGCTGGAACAAACGGTAAGGGATCAACTCTCCAAGCTATCGTTGAAGGCTTGCACTCAGTTGGCGTACGCACTGCAAGTTACATTTCCCCTCATTTTCATCGCTTCAATGAGCGCATTGTCCTAGGACATTCGGAGCTCGATGATGAGTCTATTGTTTCCGCTTTCGAGCAAGTAGAGAAAGCGCGTCATCAGGTTTCACTCTCATACTTTGAATTTACAACACTAGCTGCGTTTGTCGCTTTTTCTAAGGAATTTCTAGCTGGTCGCTTAGACGTGGCTGTGTTGGAGGTTGGCCTAGGAGGGCGTTTAGATGCAGTTAATATCGTTGATGCTGATGTCGCAATCGTTACTAGTATCGGGCTAGATCATCAGGATTGGTTAGGTGATACCTTAGAGCTAATAGCACGAGAGAAGGCAGGAGTATTTCGTAAGCATCAAGCATCCTATACAGGTGAGACATTCCCACCAAGTGTTAGGTTAGAACTAAATAATAACGATATATATCCTGATATGTATTTGCGAGAATTCGGGAGTTGGTCAGATTTAAGCGAAGGCGCAGTATTTGATTATAAGGGTTCAGAAGTCGTTTTGAATTGTTTCGCTGATAATGATTTACCCCATAATAATCTCGCGCTTGCGATGCAGGCATGCTTGAAAATCTTTGAGTTAAGTCAACAAGAGTTTGAATCCAATCAGTTGCAGTTATGTGCGCAAGCGATTTCAAAAACTCAGGTCTCTGGTCGCTTAGAGCGTGTCTCAGAAAACCCCGAAATCCTATTCGATGTGGCGCATAACGGCGCGGCGGCAAAATTACTTTCTAGTCACTTAAAACAAAAATATTTGGGCCGAAAATTGATTGCTGTGTTTTCGTGCTTGAAGGATAAAGACTTACGTGAGATTGTATTGGCGCTCGACGGGGTGATAACCCAATGGCATATCACTGAGCTTGATGGGCCGCGCGCGCGTCCTCTCGAAGAGATGTCTTCTCAAATGATTGGCATGTCTCAGGAGGTTAGTACGTTCAATAACCTTAAAGAGGCGTTTGAGGGAGCTAAGTCCATAGCGATGTCGAGTGGTGCAGTTGTTGTAGTATTTGGATCCTTTTTTGTGATTGAAGCGTTGAGAGAGCAGGTTAAATCTTAATGAGTGAGTCTGTAGATGGTTTGAAACAACGCCTCGTCGGTGCGTTTGTTATTCTTTCCTTAGCGGTTATTTTCTTACCTATGCTATTTGATAAGCCGCATCGAGAGGGTGCTGAGGCTGTTGAACTAGTGCCTGAGAAGCCTCAGATACAGACCGTGGTGATTTCAAAGCCAAATCCCAATGTGAAAAAGAATGCACCGGCTTCCGAGTTGGATCCGGATTCTGAGCTCCCTAAATTAGTCCCTGCAGCGGAACCGATTAAACCGACAACGCAAACGGATGAAAAAACCGTTGACTCCTCGCCAGAGAAAGCGTCAGTGCCAGTTGCTGTCTCAACTCCCAAAGGTAAAGAGCCTTCGTCTTCAGTAGTCTCTAAGCCCAAAGTTTATAAGAATGTTTGGATGGTTCAGTTGGGCACGTTTTCGAATAAAGAAAACGCGTTTAAATTGCGAGATAGACTTCGTGAAGCCGGTATTGACGGCCATACAAAGCCCTTGAAATCGGGCTCTGCTATTCGTGTATTTGCTGGTCCATTCGTCACTAAGAAAGAAGCGATAAGAATAAAAAGAAAGCTGGATTCTCAATTTAAAGTGAATAGTTTGGTTGTCTTTTTCGAGGCTTAATTTGACCGTATGGTTAGGATAAGTTCCTGTTATTTAAGAAAAAAATAGTCACTGTTTTGTGGCTTGTATAGGGGATGAGTAAGGTGTTTGTTATGATGCGCCCGAATCTGACAGAGAAGGTTTTGTCGGAGGCTTTGTGTTTGAGCTAATGTGGGCGGATTGGGCTCTATTGGGGATAATTGTTTTCTCAAGCCTAATCAGTATTCTTCGTGGTTTTACTAAAGAAGCGCTTTCACTGGTTATTTGGGTGATTGCTTTTATCGTGGCTAGAAGTTTTCAGCCACAAGCTCAAACTTTGTTGTCTCCACATATTGCTGACCCCGTTATGTTATTAGCGGCCTCGTTTGCAATCCTTTTTATTGTGACCTTGCTGGTTGGTGCTGTCGTTAGTCATCTTGTCTCGATGCTGATTAAAGTGACTGGTTTGAGCACGCTTGATCGCGTTCTAGGTATGGTGTTTGGGATGGCTAGAGGTGTTGTGGTCTGTATAGCGCTTGTCGCGATTGTGCGTTATACGCCTTGGTCTAAAGAAACTTGGTGGTCAGATTCTGTAGTTATCGAGCAGTTAACAGTGGTTGAATATTGGACTCGGTCTGTTTTTGGATCCGGGGTCGATGAATTGTCATCTTTTATAGCGAATACAAAATTCTGAGGAATGCGATATGTGCGGTATTGTCGGCATCGTGGGGAAGTCTAACGTAAACCAAACTCTCTTTGATGCACTGACGGTGCTTCAACATCGTGGCCAGGATGCCGCGGGCATCGTTACCTGTCAGGACGATCGTTTTTTTCTGCGTAAAGACAACGGGCTCGTGCGCGATGTTTTTCGTACTCGTCACATGCGCCAATTACAGGGTAATGTAGGTATCGGGCATGTTCGTTATCCGACGGCGGGTAGTTCTAGCTCAGCCGAAGCACAACCTTTCTATGTGAACTCGCCTTACGGTATTACGCTTGCGCACAACGGTAATTTAACGAATACCATCGAATTGTCTGATGGTGTTCTTAAATCAGATCTTCGTCATATCAATACGACTTCTGACTCTGAAGTGCTTTTAAATGTTCTAGCGCATGAGTTACAAAACCAAGGCAAACTAATTCCAACGCATGTCGAAATTTTTGCAGCCGTTAAAGAGGTGCATAAACGTGCTCGTGGCGCTTATGCCGTGGTTGCCATGATCACTGGGTATGGGGTGCTTGCATTCAGAGATCCGAATGGCATTCGACCAGCCTGTTTTGGTAAAAGAGAAACAGAATTTGGTACAGAATATATGGTCGCTTCTGAAAGTGTTGCCTTGGATGCTGCTGGCTTCGAATTAGTTCGTGATATTGAGCCGGGTGAGGCGATCTATATTGAAAACGATGGTTCATTTCATAATGAGCTTTGCGCTGAAAGTGCGACCTTAACGCCTTGTATTTTTGAGCATGTGTATTTCGCGCGCCCTGATTCAATGATTGATGATATTTCTGTATACAAAGCGCGTTTAAGAATGGGCTCTACTTTAGCGAAGAAAGTCCTGAAGCTTCGCCCTGATCACGATATTGACGTCGTTATTCCAATTCCTGATACAAGCCGAACGAGCGCGATGGAAATGGCGAATGAGCTGGGTGTGAAGTATCGCGAAGGTTTCATCAAAAATCGTTACATTGGGCGTACCTTTATTATGCCTGGTCAAAGTCAGCGTAAAAAATCCGTTCGTCAAAAGTTGAATCCGATTGGTCCAGAATTCCAAGGCAAAAACGTATTGCTTGTGGATGATTCTATTGTTCGTGGTACGACGTGTAATGAAATTATCCAGATGGCACGTGATGCCGGTGCGCGCAATGTGTATTTTGCGTCAGCAGCGCCACCTGTGCGTTATCCAAATGTATATGGTATTGATATGCCTGCGGCGAACGAATTGATTGCACATGATCGTTCGGTAGACGAGATAGCTGAGATAATCGGTGCAGATTGGTTGTTGTATCAGGATCTAGATGATTTGGTCGATGCGGTGAGTGCTGGTAATCCTGAGATCACTAAATTTGATTGCTCGGTGTTCGATGGTAACTATGTGACTGGTGATATTGATGACGCTTATCTAGAGCGTTTGGAAAGAAGTAGAAATGATGCCAGTAAATCTCAAGAAGCAAGTATACTAGAGGGTGAAGAGCAATTAAGCCTGCATAACGCAGGTTAGCCCAGTAATCTAGAGATACATAATGCCTAAAAGCAAGAATTTGAAGGCCACCATCCCTGAACCGAATCTTGAAGGTTTATCGGTGGAGACCTTAGCGATTCGCTCTGGCCAGATTCGCAGTCCTGAGCTTGAGCATAGCGAAGCTATTTTTCCAACATCCAGTTTTGTTTTCAATTCCGCGGAAGAAGCCGCGCAGCGATTCTCAGGTGATATTCCTGGAAATGTTTATGCCCGCTTTACAAATCCAACCGTTACTATGCTAGAAACGCGCATTGCTGCCTTAGAGGGTGGTGAGCGTGCAGTGGCAACAGCCTCAGGTATGTCTGCAATTATGGCGACCTTTATGGCTGTTCTTAAGCAGGGCGATCATGTTTTATGTTCGCGTAGCGTTTTTGGAACCACAACGGTTTTCTTAGAAAAATTTATGTCGAAATTCGGCGTTGATGTCGAGTTTGTTGACCTAGTTGATTATGAGGCTTGGGAGTCCGGACTGAAGCAAAATACTAGAGTTGTATTTGTCGAAACGCCGTCCAACCCTTTATGTGAAGTGGTCGACTTAGAGCGACTTCGAAGCATTATTGATTCGAAAAGCTTAGATCAGCAGTGTTTATTCATTGTTGATAACTGCTTCTGCACGCCTGCGCTTCAACAACCTTTGTCGATGGGGGCGGATATTATTATTCACTCTGCGACCAAATATATTGACGGGCAGGGACGTTGCTTAGGCGGGCTTGTTGTGGGAAGTAACGAGCTGATGGCGGAAGTGCATGGTTATATGCGTTCTGCTGGCCCTGCGATGAGTCCGTTTAATGCATGGGTGTTCCTGAAAGGCTTGGAAACTTTGAGTCTCAGAATGAAGGCGCACTCTGAGAATGCGCTTAAAGTAGCTCGCTGGCTGGAGCAGCAGCCGCAAGTAGAGCAAGTATTTTACGCTGGTCTTGAATCTCATCCCTATTATGAGTTGGCAAAACGTCAGCAGAAAGGTGCAAGTGGTGTGCTTTCATTTCGAGTGAAAGGTGGTCGCGAGCAAGCTTGGAATGTCATTGATGGCGTTGAGTTCTTGTCGTTGACTGCTAACTTGGGTGATGCGAAAACCACAATTACTCATCCTGCGACAACGACGCATGGTCGTTTAAGTGATGAAGAAAAGGCGCGCGCTGGAATTACCGAAAATCTAATACGTGTTTCGGTTGGTTTAGAGTCAGCCGATGACGTCATTGCAGATCTTGAAAAAGGCTTGGCATCAATTTGATGCCAAGTTGTTAAAATCTAAGCAAATTCTATATATTTCAAATAATTAAAGTTAAATCTTAAAACTTTTCTATAATAATGATTAGTGTTGCGTAAATTCCATAAGTGGGATTTACCTTTGCTCGTATTTTAGAAAGGTGATTGTTTTGAGTGCTAATCCCGCCCTGGGACAAAAAGTAACAAACTCTAGCGATCAGAAGTTCCATGCTTATGTCTCTCAAGGCGTGCGTGAAGGTGCTCTGATTCTTACCGTTGCTTTATGTGCTTTCTTGTTAATGGCGCTAGGTTCTCATAGCGCAAACGATCCCGGTTGGACGAGCACCGGTACGCAATCGGTTCCACTCAATTACGGCGGCCGTGCAGGTGCATGGCTGTCAGATATCTTGCTGTATTTCTTCGGTTATGTAGCTTATTTATTCCCAGTTTTGATCGGCTTTAGAGCTTGCTTAATTTTTAAGTATCGCAAAGAGGTTCGCGAGACCCACTGGCCGTTAGTGAGTATTCGAGTCATTGGCTTTGTTGTGACTATGCTGGGAGCGACGGGCATATTGGCTATGTACAGTATCTCGGGGCTTGATGATCACGCTGGCGGAATTTTGGGATATGAGTTTGCGGCTCTGATGCTGCAAACGTTTAATCCTTTGGGCGGCACTTTATTGTTGGTATCAATGCTGCTGTTTGGTTTGACTGTATTTACGGGTATTTCTTGGTTGGGGCTAATGGACCGTACCGGAGCCTTTACGATTGCCTGTGGTCGAGTCATTGGAAGAGGCTTAAATCGAGTCTATAGCTTTATCAAAAATTATTTAGATGTTAGGCGTGATCTGCGTGCTCAGCGAAAGTTGGAGCAGGATATTATCCGCAGACAACAAGAGCGCGAAGCCAAACACGAGGCCTTGAAAGAACCGGTTAAGACATTGTCTGAGTCGAAGGCGAGCGTCGAGAAAGTGAAAGAGAAAAGTGCTCCTGCGCTTAAAAAGGTCTTAGGTTTAGCTAAGAAAGCACCGACAGAGACTGAAACTCAGGAAAAAGTCGAACCAAAAGTTTCGCCAAGCACTGATACCGTTGTGATTCAGCAAAAGAAAAAGTCTGCGGCTGAGGCAGAATCAGATGGTAAGTCTATTAAAATTTCTCCGTTTGTTAAGAAGAGCAAACAAGGCAAGCGCCTCGAAGAAGAGCAACAGGGTAGTTTGTTTATTGGACAAGAGTCTGCTTTACCCTCATTAACGCTTTTAGACCCTCCTGAGAAAAACAAAAAGGTAGGGTATTCGCCCGCAGACCTTGAAAGCATGTCGCGCTTGCTTGAAGTGAAACTAGCTGATTTTGGGGTGAGTGCAGAGGTTGTCGAAGTTAACCCCGGCCCTGTAATTACACGTTTTGAAATTCAACCCGCGCCTGGCGTGAAGGTGAGTAAGATTAGTAATCTTGCGAAAGACCTTGCGCGTTCATTGGCAGTAATGAGTGTTCGTGTTGTCGAGGTTATACCTGGGAAGTCAGTGATCGGGATTGAGATACCGAACGAGCATCGTGAGATCGTTCGATTTAGTGAAGTATTGAGTTCTAAAGATTACGATGATGCCGCGTCTCCGCTAAGTTTAGGGCTAGGCAACGATATTGCGGGTGACCCTGTTGTTGCAGACCTTGCTAAGATGCCACATTTACTTGTTGCAGGTACAACCGGTTCAGGTAAATCAGTTGGTGTAAACAGTATGATTTTGAGCATGCTATTTAAGTCTTCGCCTGATGAAGTGCGTTTCATTATGGTCGATCCAAAGATGTTGGAGCTTTCTGTCTACGATGGGATCCCGCATCTCTTAACGCCTGTTGTAACAGACATGAAAGAGGCGGCAAACGCCTTGCGTTGGTGTGTTGCTGAGATGGAGCGTCGTTATAAATTGATGGCATCTCTTGGTGTTCGAAATATCGCTGGCTATAACCGCAAGGTGAAAGCTGCAGCTGAGGCAGGTGAACCAATCCTCGACCCTCTATGGCAGACAGATGAACATCTACTAAATGAAGAGCAGCATCACCCAGAGTTAACAAACTTGCCCTTTATTGTTGTCGTGATTGACGAGTTTGCTGACATGATGATGATTGTCGGTAAAAAGGTTGAAGAACTCATTGCCCGTATCGCGCAAAAAGCGCGTGCAGCAGGGATACACTTGATTCTGGCGACGCAACGTCCATCGGTTGATGTGATCACAGGCTTAATTAAAGCCAACGTTCCGACTCGTATTTCTTTCCAAGTTTCGTCAAAAATAGATTCAAGAACGGTTCTCGATCAAGGTGGAGCAGAGCAGTTGCTGGGTCATGGTGACATGCTATATATGCCGCCGGGCACAAGTGTTCCAGTTCGGGTACACGGCGCATTCGTTGATGATCACGAGGTGCATAAGGTAGTTGATGATTGGAAACAGCGTGGCCAGCCTAATTATCTAGAGGAAGTCCTGTCTGGCGGAGAATCAAGTGACCCGATCGCTGCGGCCTTCGCTGAAGACTCTGGCGCAAGTGAACAAGATGCTTTGTTTGATGAGGCTGTTGCCTTTGTTACGACAACACGACGTGTGTCAATTTCATCAGTTCAGCGTAAGCTGAAAATTGGTTACAATCGTGCGGCAAACTTGGTCGAAGCGATGGAACAAGCCGGTGTCGTAAGTGAGGCGGGTCATAACGGCAGTCGTGAAGTTCTAGCTCCGCCACCACCTGAAGCATAAACTGTTTATTGGCTAACAAAGCCTTAATTTTTTCATTTCCTCCTGTGGTATGCTCTTTTCTTTTTTTTGGAGAGCATACCTTGCTGAAATCCCTCTCTTTACGGTTTTCTCTCGTAACGATTTTAATCATTGCCTCTTTTGATCTGTTTTCAAAAACACGCACAGACGCAGATGAATTGTCTGCATTGCTGTCTGCATCGGCGGATATTCAGGGGTCATTTATCCAATTTGTCGTTGATGGCAGAGGTACACGTGTTCAAGAAACACGGGGTGAATTTAAGGCTAAGAAGCCAGATTTGTTTTATTGGGAAACAAAAGCGCCATTAGCTCAGAAAATATACGTATATCAGGGTGAAGTAACTGTCTACGATCCCGATCTAGAACAGGCAAGTGTTCAGCTGCTTGGCGATGATCTCTCTGCCACGCCAGCTATGTTATTCAACGGTGATGCTGCATTAATCGCAAATAACTTCATTGTCGAGAAACGCGATGGTGAGGGTGACGAAGCACAGTTTCTTTTGTTTCCCTCTAGTGAAGGGAGTCTCTTTGAAGTGCTTCGTGTTCGTTTTAAAGGTACAACCCTTTCTGACTTAAGAATTACTGATTCATTGGGTCAAGATACGACCGTGAGCTTTATCTCTACATTCGTCAATTCAGGACTGACAGAGAAAGATTTTAAACCTGATCTTCCTGAAGGTACTGATGTGATTCGTCAGGGTGAGTAATACATGTCTGACTTATTCGAACAGACTAGTGCGTATAAACCTCTCGCTGAGCGTTTGCGGCCAAAGAATATCGATGAGTATTTAGGGCAGGAGCACTTACTCGGGCCCGGCGCTCCATTGCGTAAAGCAATTGATATGCATGTGTTGCATTCGATGATTTTATGGGGGCCGCCAGGGGTTGGTAAAACAAGTTTTGCACGGTTACTCGCAACACATTTCGATGTGAATTTTCTCGCGATATCTGCGGTCTTGGGTGGAGTGAAAGAAATTCGCGCGGCCGTTGATAACGCAAAAGCAGTGATGTCAGCGAACCAGCGGCCGACTTTGTTATTTGTTGATGAAGTTCACCGCTTCAACAAAGCGCAGCAAGATGCGTTTTTGCCTTACATTGAAGACGGAACGTTTATCTTTGTCGGCGCAACCACCGAGAACCCCTCTTTTGAATTAAATAATGCTTTGTTATCACGTGCCAGAGTCTATGTGTTAAATGCTTTAGATGAGTCTTCACTCAATATGCTTATTGATAAGGCTTTGACTCATCCAGAAGGATACGAAGGGCAGAATGTTGTATTTTCTGAAGATTTGCGACTGGCTCTCCTGAAGTCTGCACATGGGGATGCCAGAACATTACTGAATTTCCTAGAGCTTGCGATTGATCTTGCGGAGCATTCGGGCGACGCATTGGTTATCTCTGAAGATACGCTTGCTGCTGTGATGCAAACGAGCCTTAAGCGCTTTGATAAGGGCGGTGACGTTTTTTATGAGCAGATTTCTGCATTACATAAGTCTGTTAGAGGATCGGATCCAGACGCGTCTCTGTATTGGTTACAGTCGATGTTGCAAGGTGGCTGTGACCCATTTTATGTCGCTCGCCGAGTAGTTCGTATGGCTAGCGAAGATATCGGTAATGCGGATCCGAGAGCCTTAACGCTCGCACTGAATGCGTGGGAGGCGCTCGAACGATTGGGTCAGGCTGAAGGCGAACTCAGTTTGGCGCAGGCGGTCGTGTATCTTGCGGTCGCGCCGAAGAGTAACGCTGTTTATACGGCCTATAAGGCGAGTCGTTCCTTCGTGCAGAGTGATGTGTATCGTGATGTTCCAATGCATTTACGTAATGCACCAACTAAGTTGATGGCGGAACAGGGAATGGGGGAGGGATATCGCTATGCGCATGATGAACCTTTTGCCTTTGCTGCAGGGGAGTCTTATTTTCCGGAGGAGATTGATGGTACTTGTTTTTATGAACCGGTTGAGCGAGGTTTGGAAATTAAGATTTCGGAGCGTGTGAAAGCTCTGAGAGAAGCCAATAAGACATCAAATAACCAGCGATATTCCTCCGATTAAGGTGGTGCTGCGTCTGATGTATCGACACACGCACATTTTTCATTTCATTACTTCAGTATACTTTTTCCGTTTTTGTTCTAGGAGATTGGTCGCTTCATGAAGCGCTTAGTAGTTGTTTTTTTAGCATTTAGTTCCTTAGTCGTTTCCGATGTTCATGCAGCGCGCGGCGATTATCCTTATTACGGCGGTGTAGAGCTGTTTGCAACGAGCTCGGAGTTAGTGAGTGCAGATGATCTAGACAACACAGTTGCCTTTTTTGTCGAAGAAGAAGGTTTGGGTACTCTGGAGAATCAGCGCCGAATCACTTTTGAAGACGCGGGTCATGGTAAGCGCATATACATGGGTGTTTCACCTCATGTCGATTGGGACTGGGAGTGGGGTTATATCGACTTTGGTAAGACACACGGTGGCTATCAAGGTGATTCTTCATCAACGTCTTTAGATATGCGCATGGATGTAAAATCTGAGGGTTGGTTTTTACATGTTCAATATTCACCTCAAATTGCTGACAAGTGGGAAGCTAATATAAAGCTTGGCGTTTTACGCTGGGATGGTGAACGCTATAGCCGCCTCGTGACTGAAAATAATCTTCCTTTTGAAAAGTTCGAAACGGTCGCAGGTATCGATCAGTATTATGGCGTTGGCGTTATGTATGAGTTGAACGAACGCTGGAAACTGCGTGGCGATATTAACCGTTACACGTTTGGAGACGACCTAATAGACACCGTCGGCATCACTGCGCAATTTTGGTTTAGTGGTCGCCTAATCAATAACATCTTCGATTACTAATTCTAGTGATCGAACTCTCAAGCGCTAACTGATTGTTGGCGCTTGAAATTCAAAACCTTGCTTTTCTAACAACTTCGAGAAGTGAATTAACTGATTTTCGCTATGATGTGATGCTGCGATTGACACACCAATCGGCAGGCCGTATTTCTCGTCGATTCCTGATGGCAAACTCATCACTGGATTGCCCAACAAGTTATAAAACATCACAAAACCAAAGCAATAATCTGTGTAGTTATAACTCTGGCCATCGAATTCTATATTGTTGTGTTTGTGATTGTGCTCGAACGCTGGACCTATGCTGGTTGGCGATAAGATAAAGTCATAATCATTAAAGTAGCGAGAAAACTCAGCAATGCATTCTTTTTGCTCCAGCAAGGCTTTTGAATACTCTCGGAAGTTCATGCTTAGGCCTTTTTTAAGCTCTTGTTTGGCATCAAAGCTAGATTTCTTAAGATCTTTTCCGAATTTAAATTGAAGGATCTTTCTTACTGGCCATGCAAAGTCTTGGGAACAAACGAAACCAAATAACTTGACCCAAGTCTTCAGCGTTTTGTCGGCTAATTGCTCATCAATGCGAATTTTGCTTACTTGCGCGCCTTGATCTTCTAAGCATTTTACGACACGCTGAAGCCCTCGCTGAGTAGGGGCGGAGCATTGAACTCCAGCCAATTCATCGTAATAAGCGATTTTATAATTCGCGAGCTTGTTGTGAATCGGTGTGGATGTCTGAATGTCTAGGTATTGTTGGTATTCAGGTAAGGGTTGATAACAGACCTTATAAATTTGCTCAATGTCGCTAGCGCTTCGCGCCAGAGGGCCGGTGCTGTTTAGCGCTGTAAAACCGGTTCCTCTGTTTGGTAGAGGTGGAACATGGCCATCATGTATATGTCCATTGGTAGTCGGCTTTAAGCCAAACAATCCGCATAAGTTAGCTGGGTTTCGAATAGAACCGCCAATATCGCTGCCAATTTCTGCATAACTCAATTGGGCTGCAAGTGCAGCGGCACCACCTCCTGTGCTTCCACCGGGAGTTCTACGAAGATCGTAGGGATTGTTTGCAGTCGGGTAGAGCGGACCAAAGGTCTGACAATCTGATAGAAGCATTGGGACATTGGTTTTACCTAAGATGATCGCTCCAGCATTTTCTAATCGCTGAGCAAGTACTGAGTTGATGTCAGGCGCATAAGATTTCAGTGGCGGGAAGTTGATCGTACAGGGTGAATTTCGATATACGAACGATTCCTTAATCGTGACCGGTATGCCATACAAAGGTAGATTTGATGGGTCTTCATTCATTAATACCTTTGCTCTTGCAGACGCTTTCTCGCGAAAATCGTGAACGATCGCGTTTAACTTTGGGTTCAAAGCGTCTATGCGTGTATAGGCCCGATCTAGCGTCTCGATAATCTGTTCAGGCTTGGTTTTGTGCTCTGCACTTAGTTCATGGATTTTGTACATCATAAAGCTCGATGAAAGGTCATAGAGGCGTAATTACCAAGGAATGCGTTTTATTAGGATGTCTTTAAACATCACCCAATCGCCAATGAAGCTGTAAAGAGGGTATTTAAAGGTTGCAGGTTTGTTTTTCTCAAAGAAAAAGTGCCCAACCCAAGCAAAGCCATATCCGATAAGTGGGAGTAAAATTAACGCGCTCCAAGCACTATTTAAAATGATCCATGCCAAGGTAAGGATAACTAAGCTGCTTCCAACAAAATGCAGGCGCCGGCAGGTTTGGTTGGCATGTTCAGATAAATAGTAAGGGTAAAACTCTGAGAAGCTCGCAAATGATTCTGTTTTATTATCCATGAGGCTACCATTGTTGTTTTTTTAATTACGGGGTATACGCGTTTTATATTACTGCTAGATCTCAATGATCGCTAGCACTACAGGTTTATCGTTAAGAACTTAAACCTCAGATCTGCTTTTGATTCTCGCTTACTGATAGTGGTGATTAAGAGTTCAATCTTGGAGATTTATATCTGGAGGCGAGTGATGAACTTGGTATGATGTTTTCAATACAATATCAATAAGAAGACTTTCGATGGAACAGACTAGAAAAAGACCTTTGGAAGGCGTCCGAGTTGTCGAGATGGGACAATTGTTAGCGGGGCCATTTACCACGTCAATCTTAGGATATTTTGGGGCAGAAGTAATCAAGATCGAACCGCCCGAGAAAGGTGATCCGATTCGGGGATGGCGACTCACTGAATATGGCACATCTTATTGGTGGTACAGCATCGGCCGTAATAAGAAGTCTGTGACTTTAGATCTCAAGTCAGACAAGGGTCGGGAGATCGCGGGCAAGCTTATTGAAAAAGCAGATGTTTTGGTCGAAAACTTTAGACCGGGCACGATGGAAAAGTGGGGCTTAGGTCCAGAACTTCTTCGCGAGAAAAATCCTAGTTTAATCTATACACGAATATCGGGTTACGGTCAGGATGGACCGTATGCAAACAAGCCTGGTTTCGCTTCTGTTTGTGAAGGCTTTGGCGGGTTTCGCCATGTGAATGGTTTTGAGAACGAAGCTCCTGTCAGACCAAATCTAAGTATTGGTGATACTTTAGCTGCCATTCACGCGGCCCTCGGGATTGCAATGGCAATTATTGAACGACATAACAATACCGACGGTCTCGGGCAAATTGTTGATGTCGCACTTTATGAGGCGGTATTTAATTTGATGGAGGGTGTAGTGCCCGAATACTCAGGGTGTAGTGCGATTCGTGAACCCTCAGGAACAACCGTGACAGGTATTGTCCCTACGAATACTTATCGTTGCGCAGATAATAAATACGTGATTATTGGCGGCAACGGCGATTCTATCTACAAACGTTTAATGCATGCTGCAGACCGAGCAGATCTGGCGGAGCATGAGGAAATGCAAACCAATGCCGGTCGGGTTGTTCACCAAGACACCATTGATCAAGCGATAGGGCAGTGGTGTTTGGCGCACTCTTCAAGAGAGATTATTGATATTCTTGAGGCTGAACGCGTGCCCGTTGGGCCAATTTATAACGCCCAAGACATGTTTGAAGATCCACATTATCAAGCGCGTGGCTTGTTCGAGAAAGTTGAAATAAACGGGAGAGAGCTAGAGATTCCGGCCATTGTTCCAAAGCTTAAATCAACGCCAGGTAAAACCGATTGGCCTGGAGCAACGCTGGGCGAACACACAGAAAGCGTGTTGGCTGAGCTTTTAGACTTAGATCAAGCTGGGTTCGCTCAGTTAAAAGAGGAAGGCGTGATCTAATCTTTCCTCCCTCTATTTTCATTGAGCTTAACTTGCTTTGCTCGATAGTACATACATCTCGTCGGCCCAAACAATAGGCTCTTTATTACTGCACCAACCTTCATAATGAGTGCTGTAAGTTTGGTCGACGACATGACGTTTAAGCTTAAGTGTAGGTGTAAAGAAACCGCAGTCTTCAGCCCATGGCTCGGGAAACACGATCATATGAGATATTTTTTCATGGCCATCTAAGCTTGCGTTCACTTCTTTGAGTGTTTGCGCCAAGTTGCTTGTAATATCTTCTTCAGACACATCAGCAGCTGATTCACTTAGATTGATAAGCGCGATTGGTTGTGTCAGACCAAAACCCGTGACCATGACTTGACCGATATTCGTGTTTGCTCCCATTTTATGCTCGATGGGAACAGGCAGAACAAATTTACCTTTGGCCGTTTTAAATGTGTCTTTAACGCGACCCGTAATGATCAATCGTCCTTCATTATCTAAGCGTCCTGTATCGCCAGTTCGATACCAGCCTTCAGGTGATAAGACCTCCGCGGTTTTTTGAGGAGATTTATAGTATCCCTTCATCACCCATGGAGCTTTGATTAGGACTTCGTCGGTTTCTTCATCAATCAATATTTCAACACCATGAAGCGGTCTTCCGACAGAACCGGGGGTAATGTCATCTAAGGTGTTATAGGTGACACCGCCACATAGTTCTGTCGCGCCATAAACTTCTTGAATATTAATGTCGAGTTGTCCGTACCAACGCAGAAGTGCAGCAGATAAGGGCGCGGCGCCCGATACCGCTGACAGCACCGAGCTCAATCCCAAGCCCTTTTTGACTTTGTGCTTAATAAACCGTCCGACTAGCGGAATTTTAAGGAGTTTCTGTAGTTTCTGTTCAGGAAGCTTAGACAGAATACCTTGTTGAATTTTTACCCAAATACGCGGTACTGCAAAAAACTGTGTCGGTTGTACCGACTGTAAATTTGCTGCAAAGCGATCTAGAGACTCACTAAACGAGACTTCAGAACCTGCAACGATTGGACTGACCTCTGACACGACGCGTTCGGCGATATGGTTTAGTGGTAAATAGGATAAAACACGCTCGGAAACTCCTTGATACACACCATAAGCAGGTTTAGCACGTTCGTGTTTCATCACTTGATTCGCACAAGCGTAATCCAGCATCACACCTTTTGGGGTGCCTGTCGTACCGGACGTATATATGACGGTAAAGATTTCATCTGCAAGAGGCTGATGAGGGTCGGTACAGGGAGCGAAGTCTAATATGTCATCCCATTTATAGTTACAGCCATCTAAAGGACTATTACCTTCAAAGTGAGGGAAGGCAATTGTAGTAATGCTACTGTTAACGCCATGACGCTGCTCTTCCCAGTTTTCGAGTTTGCCGACAAACAATGCTTTTATATCGCTTAGCTGAACGACCTCGTCTAAATCCTTTGCTGACAAGGTCGGATAGAAGGGAACAGATACATATCCACCCATCATTATCGCGATGT
The DNA here is from genome assembly GCF_001635735.1 of Oleiphilus sp. HI0067. Classification (NCBI taxonomy): domain Bacteria; kingdom Pseudomonadati; phylum Pseudomonadota; class Gammaproteobacteria; order Oceanospirillales; family Oleiphilaceae; genus Oleiphilus; species Oleiphilus sp. HI0067. Next base: position 7,742 of record NZ_LWFI01000977.1, on the reverse strand, counting down.
CTGCGACAATCCATGCAAAGCAGTTTTTAGACAGCAAACCAATATGATCACCAGGCTGTAAACCCATGGACCGCAGAGCTGTCACGGTACGGGCTGCCATGCGATAGACTTCACCCCAACTGAATTCATGCCAGTGTTCGCCATAAGCTTGGCGTAGATACGTTTTTTGAGGATGCAGTTTGGCTCGTTCGTAGAAAATTTCTAAAAAGCTAGAAGCATTTCGAATGCGGTCATTTTCGATAACGGATACTTTGACTGGCGGAAGATTGCTCGTAGCGATGCTTTGATCGCCATGCACAGAAATATCAATACTAGGTGTCGGTGACATGATGCTTTCCTATGGCTTATTTGTGTTTATTGGCAGCCGATTAGAGACAACATCAAAATGTCTCATACAAGGCATCAGTTGTTTGATGCCTTGTTATTCTTTTAGAGTTTATTCGACAAAAAGGTCTTTCATCAAGGGCTTCGTGTTTTCGTCTGAATAACGGTATTGTTCGAAATCAGTGACACCGCTATTTCTAAGAACTGATTCATCGATTAACAACTCGCCTGTTATCGATAGGTTCTCCGAACGAACGACCTCGTATGCCGCATCAGCCATGATGGCTGGAATGCGACCTTTTTCGAGGATAGTTTTACCGCCCCCTTCGAATTCTACCGCAGCCGTTGCAATAACCGTTTGAGGCCACAATGAGTTTACAGCGATGCCATAACGACGATACTCCTGTGCCAAGCTAAGCGTCAGCATCGACATTCCATACTTTGTGATCGTATATGGTCCGTAATGTGCGAACCATTTTGGATCTAAATTCAATGGCGGAGACAAACTCAAGATATGCCCATGCTCTGATTTCTTCAGAAACGGAAGAGCTGCTTTGGACAATGACAAAACAGCACGCGTGTTAATGTGATGCATCAAATCAAAACGCTTCATAGGAAGGTTTTCGGAGTTTGTAAGTTTAATGGCGCCTGCATTGTTAATAACAACATCAATGCCACCGAAATGCGCGGCAGCGCTTTCGACCGCAGCCACCACAGCTTCATCGTCACGCACATCGACTTGTATTGGGAGTGCCTGTCCACCGGCCTGAATCACTTCCTCAGCAACCGTATGTATCGTGCCGGGGAGTTTCGGGTGGGGATCTGCAGACTTTGCCGCGATCACTATATTAGCGCCATCTTGGGCAAACCTAAGTGCCATTTCGCGCCCAATACCTCGGCTTGCGCCGCTTATAAATATAACTTTATCTTTTAATGTGCTCATTTTGTTTACTTATACTTCACTCGATTCAACTTCAACAAGTAATTGGCGCAGCTTGACCTGATCGCCTTCGGTGACAAGCACGGATTCAACCGTACCATCAACATCAGCTTTTAGCGGATGTTCCATCTTCATCGCTTCTAGGATAACAAGAGTGTCGCCTTTGCTGACGGCTTGACCAGCTTCGGCAAACACTTTGATGATTGCACCATCCATACTTGCTTGAATTTGGCCATTGCCTGCTGCGCCCGCGACATCTTTAGCGATGTGCGTTGTATCTTTAAACTGGAAGTCTTCACTGCCAATGCGCAAGAAAATGTCATCGCCACTCACGAGCTTCTGACACGTCTGTCGAATGCCATCTTGCTCGATGACAATCTTTTCTGAATCGCAGCTGATCAGTTTAATGCTGCTTGTCTCTTCATTCTCTGTTTGCTTGATCGTATACAGATTATCGTTCTCTTGAACTTGAAGCTTAAGCTCTTTGTCTTGGAACTGTAAGGTGTAAGGCCATTCGCTAGCTGCGCTATTGCTCCAGCCTAGTAGCATTGAAGAAACGGTATTTTTGGTTTGTTTGCTCTTATGGAGGCAAATACAGGCAAGTGCTGTTGCAAGTGGGTTGCTTGCTTGCTCTTCCATGCTTGGATCGGCATTGAAGTCTTGCTCAATGAAAGCTGTTGTTGCTTCACCATCAATAAAGCACGAATGCTTCAATACTTCTGATAAGAAATGCGTATTGACGTTCACGCCAAACAGTACGGTTTCTTTGAGTAACTTGATTAAGCGGCGACGCGCTTCCTCACGATTGCTGCCGTAAGCAATCAGTTTGGCTAGCATTGGGTCATAGAAAGGAGACACTTCTTGGCCTTCAAGAATCCCTGCATCTGTTCTAGTTCCCATCGCATTGCTGACGCTCCAACGTTGGATTTTTCCTGTCTGAGGCAGAAACTGATTGCGCGGGTCTTCTGCATATAAACGCACTTCAATCGCGTGGCCGGTCAACGTGATCTCGTCTTGCGTTAACGGAAGCTCAGCGCCTGCAGCGACGTTAATTTGCCATTCAACTAAATCTGTTCCCGTGATTAATTCAGTAACAGGGTGCTCAACTTGCAAGCGCGTATTCATTTCAAGGAAGTAGAAGTTTTTCTCTGCGTCGACCAGGAACTCAACTGTACCAGCACCCACATAGTTACACGCTTTGGCAGCTTGCACAGCGGCTTCACCCATACGCTTACGAAGCTCTGGATCGACGAACGGAGAGGGGGCTTCCTCCACGACTTTTTGGTGGCGGCGTTGAATCGAACAATCACGTTCACCCAAGTACACGGCATTGCCATGTTGATCGGCAAACACTTGGATCTCGATATGGCGTGGGCTAATGACCGCGCGTTCAAGAATAAGTTCGCCACTGCCGAACGCATTTTCTGCTTCTGATTTGGCGGTGTTGATTTGTGATTCGAGCTCGCTCTCTTCATGAACCAGGCGCATCCCGCGGCCGCCACCACCTGCTGAGGCTTTGACCATTAACGGAAAACCAATACGCTTGGCTTCGCTTAGAAGAGTGTCTAGGTTTTGATCGCTACCTTCATACCCAGGAATACACGGAACGCCTGCTTCAATCATTGCGATTTTAGAAAGACGTTTGCTGCCCATCAATTCGATGGCAGGAGCTGGTGGTCCAATAAATACGATGCCTGCATCAGCACAAGCTTGAGAAAAGTCACAGTTCTCAGACAAGAAACCATAACCGGGATGAACAGCTCCTGCGCCTGTGCGTTTCGCCGCATCCACGATTTTGTTAGCGACTAAATAAGATTCTCCAACAGACGCTGGACCAATACATACCGCCTCATCAGCAGCGAGGACGTGTGGTGCGCCACTATCGGCCTCACTGTATACCGCTACAGTTTCAAACCCTAAATCTTTTGCAGTGCGTATGACCCTTACTGCGATTTCGCCACGATTAGCGATCAGTATTTTGTTAAACATTTTTCTTATCTTCTCCAATACGCTTGTCGTTATTCTGCCCAACTGGCTTTTCGTTTCTGGATGAACGCCATGGTTCCTTCTTGTCCTTCGGCGCCTTTCACGGCTGACGCAAAACTTTTCGCTGCGCCATCAAGTAAGGATTCAAGTGGTTGGTGTCCGACGCTTAAGATCAGTTCTTTAGTTGTTCGATTCGCTTGTGGCGCACAATTTTTAACTTGAGAAAGAGCAGTCTCAAGCGCCGTTTCTATGGCTTCGTTTGAATCTAAACATTCATGAACAATGCCTAATTCTTTTGCTTCAGTGCCTTTAAAACGCGCACCAAATAATGATAAGCGTCTTGCTTGTGTTAAGCCTACGCGTGTCACAACAAAAGGTGCTATTTGCGCTGGTGGTATACCCAAACTTGTCTCTGGCAAGCCAAACTGTGTGCTATCAAGGCACAACGCAAGGTCAGAGATGCATACTAAGCCAAAGCCTCCGCCTAGTACTGCGCCTTCAGCCACAACAATCAAGACTTGTGGGATTTGGTTGGCAAAGGTAATCATGCGCCCAAATTCTCTATTTAATGCGTAGAAAGGGTCTTCATCACCTTCAGCTTTTTGCCCTAGCGCTGCACGTGCATTTGCCATGTCTTTGATGTCGCCGCCAGCGCAGAAATGACCCTCTGCGCCGCGCATGACGACAACGCGAATATTTTGTTCATGCTCAATAGCTTTGAATACCGACATCAATTCTTGAACCATCTGAAGGCTCATCGCGTTGCGTGCCTTGGGTCGGTTCAGCGTGATCTGCAAAACATGGTCTTGCAGATCAATTAGTAAGGTTTCGCATTGCGGAAGCGTTGTCATTCAGTCGCTCCTTACTTCTTTTTCTTCGGTAGGGTGCCCATCAGCTTACAAATAATGCCGAGCATAATTTCGTCAGCACCACCGCCGATAGATACCAAGCGAATGTCGCGCATCGCACGCGAAACCGGGTTTTCCCACATGTAGCCCATACCACCCCAATACTGCAAGCAGCTGTCCGCAACTTCACGGCCGAGACGGCCGGCTTTAAGTTTCGCCATAGAGGCTAGCATCGTGACGTCTTTTTTGTTGATGTATCCTTCAACACCTTGATAAACCATGCAGCGCAGTGCTTCGATTTCTGTTTGAAGTTCGGCTAAACGGAAATGAATCACCTGATTATCTAGCAGAGGCTGTCCAAAGGTTTGGCGCTCACGACAATAATCAATGGTTTGGTCAACGCATTGTTCGAGCCCTTTCAAAATGTTTGCAGCACCAAATAAACGCTCCTCTTGGAATTGAAGCATCTGCATCATAAAGCCTGAACCTTCTGCGCCAATTCTGTAACGCTGCGGAATACGAACGTTATCAAAGAACACTTGTGCGGTTTCAGAACTGCGCATACCAAGTTTGTTTAGGCGTGGCGCTACTTCGATACCAGGCGTATTCATTGGAACAACGATTAAGGACTTATTCAGATGTACTTTGTCGTCAGAGGTGTTGGCCAATAGGCAGATATAGTCTGCTTTCGGGGAGTTTGTAATCCACATTTTTGTGCCGTTGATGACATAGTCATCACCGTCTTTTTTTGCAGTAGTTTTGATCGCGGCGACGTCTGAACCAGCGCTTGGTTCTGATACACCAATACAACCAATCATGTCGCCACTGATAGATGGCGCTAAGAACTCTTCGCGCAACTCGTTTGAGCCAAAGCGCGCGAGGGCAGGGGTACACATATCAGTTTGAACACCGATCGCAAGTGGCACGCCGCCACAATGTGCCGCGCCAAATTCTTCGGCCGCTACGATGTTGTAGCTGTAATCAAGGCCCATGCCGCCGTACTCAGTAGGCTTACTGATCCCAAGAAGCCCTAAATCGCCAAGCTTCTTGAACATTTCTTTCATTGGGAACTCGCCCGCTTTTTCCCACTCATCACAATATGGGTTAATTTCGTTATCTACGAAGTTCTTAACGGTGCGTCGTATCTCGTTGTGCTCTTGTGTAAAAATCATGTGAATTGCCTCTTACAAAACTGTTTTTATTCTGTCGGTTACCAAGCTTAAAGTCGTGCCACGCCAAAGGTATTCGGGCGTAGAGTTCGACGTTTTTCTTCGTCACAAATATCTAACAAAAATGCTAATACTTTTCGGGTGTCACGTGGGTCGATAAGTCCATCATCCCAAAGCCTTGCCGTGCCATATAGTGAGGTTGAACCTTTATCCAATTTGTCGGCAGTAGCTTTTTCTAAAACGTCTAACATTGCGGGATCTGCTTCTTTACCCATTTTGGCGTGCTTGTCTTCGGTAACAATACGCAAGACCTTGCCAGCTTGCGCTCCACCCATTACGGCCGTTCTACTGTTTGGCCAAGCGAAGATAAAACGAGGGTCTAATCCGCGCCCACACATTGCATAGTTACCTGCGCCGTAAGAGCCGCCAACCACGATGGTAAGTTTCGGTACGCTTGCGTTAGCCACGGCTTGCAGCATCTTAGAGCCGTGTTTGATAACGCCATTTTGTTCTGCATCGGTACCAACCATAAATCCGGTTGTATTATGGAAGAACAATAGGCTTGTGCCGGACTGCTCGCATAGTTGGATAAACTGCGCAGCTTTTGCCGCACCTTTTGGTGTGATTGGCCCATTGTTACCAATCAGCCCGCATGCATGGCCTTCAATTTTTAAGAAGCCACAAACGGTTTGATTATCGAACTCGGGTTTGAAATCGACGAAGTCAGATGAATCCGCAATACGCGCAACGATCTCACGCACGTCATAAGGTCGTTTGCTATCACTTGGAACAACGCCGATAAGCTCGTCAGGACTATATTTTGGTTCTTCCCATTGTCGTTCTGCTTTAGGGCTGAGTTGCTCGTTCCATGGTACTTGTTTGACCATGTCGCGCATCATACGAATGCCGTCGGAATCATCTTCAGCGAGAAACTCTGCGGTACCTGCGGTTTGTGCGTGCATCTCCGCACCACCTAGCTCTTCATCGGTAGCAATTTCACCGGTTGCTGCTTTAAGTAGAGGAGGTCCTGCTAAGAACATTTTGGCCTGTTCTTTTACCACAATAGAGTAATCGGAAAGACCTGGTTGGTAAGCTCCACCTGCCGTCGCATTACCATGTACAATCGTGAACTGCGGGATACCTGCTGCGGACAAACGAGCTTGATTCGCAAAACCGCGCGCACCATGCACAAAGACATCGGTTGCATAGTTTAAGTTGGCGCCGCCACTTTCAGCCATCGTGACAATCGGCAATTTATTCTCTTTTGCGATCTCTTGAAGACGCAATGTTTTCTCGAGCCCCGTAGGTGAGATGGTGCCACCCTTGATCGCGCTATTGCTTGCTACGACCAAACAGCGGATGCCGCAAACGTACCCGATGCCAGCGATGACGCCACCGCCAGCCATAGAGCCGTCTTTATCATCATGCATTTTATAACCAGCTAAGGAGCTGATTTCTAAAAATGGTGTATTGCGGTCTAGCAAGAGATTGATGCGTTCACGAGGTAAAAGTTTTCCACGTTTCTGAAATTTCTCTTTTGCCTGCAGTTCTTTATCGAGAACCTTCTGTTCGATTTCACGGAAGCTATCGATATGGGCCTGCATGGCATCTTTGTTTGCCTGAAACTGCTCTGAGTGAGCATCAATCATTGATTCCAAAATACTCATTAGTGTTTGGCCTTTTTATTAGTCTTTGAATATGTCGGGCGTTTCGGAACGGTGGAAACCGTCGTAGGATTCTGAGTTTTTCGCATTCGGTAATGGGAATACGCGACCACCTTGAGAGGCGCCACCATCAATGCGTAGACAATCACCGCTAATAAAATTAGCGCCGTCGCTTAGTAAGAAGCAGATCGCAGCACTCACCTCTGCTTCGGTTCCCATGCGTTTGACAGGAACGGCGTCTTTTAGACTGCGAATCCATGGTTTCAATGCCGGAGGGTAGCTATCCATACCACTCGACATGATCCACCCAGGCGCAACGGCATTCACGCGAACACCTGAGTTGCCCCATTCCACAGCTGCGGTTTGAGTGAAATTAACCATGCCCGCGCGTGCGGCACCGGAGTGTCCCATATTTGGCATGCCACCCCACATGTCTGCGACGATATTTACAATCGAGCCGCCATGTTTTTGCATGCTGGCTAAGTACACTTCTTTAGCCATCAAAAAGCCGCCTGTCAGATTTGTACGCACGACTGTTTCCCAACCTTTTTGGTTAATACCCGTAAGAGGGGATGGGAACTGGCCGCCAGCGTTATTCACTAGGCCGTGGATGATTTCGTTATTTGCTTTGATGGCTTTGATACACACTTTCACGGCATCTTCGTCGCGAATATCGCAGGCATGTGCTTCAGCGCTGCCGCCGTCTTCAAGGATTTCTGCTTTTACGCTTTCGAGCTTTTCAATTTTCCGCCCAATGAGCACAACGTGAGCTCCAAGCTGCGCAAGTTCGTGGGCTGTGCAACGTCCGATG
>NZ_LWFI01000976.1:0-1551 GCF_001635735.1 Oleiphilus sp. HI0067 | reverse complement strand
TTTTTGGCCTTATTAATGTATTTACCCCTAGGAGAATTGGAATGTCATCACGACGTCATCTAGCTAACGCAATCCGCGCATTGAGTATGGATGCGGTTCAGAAAGCAAAATCTGGACATCCAGGAGCACCAATGGGGATGGCCGACATTGCCGAAGTCCTATGGAACGGCCACTTAAATCACAATCCAACGAATCCACATTGGGTAAATCGTGACCGCTTTGTTTTGTCAAATGGTCACGGATCGATGCTTATCTATTCACTGCTGCACCTGACTGGTTATGACTTAAGCATTGATGATCTGAAAAACTTCCGTCAATTACATTCTAAAACGGCTGGTCACCCTGAATATGGCTATGCGCCAGGTGTTGAGACAACTACAGGTCCTCTTGGTCAAGGTATTGCAAATGCAGTAGGCATGGCGATCGCNGAAAAGTCTTTGGCTGCCCAGTTTAATCAAGATGGTCACGACATCGTTGATCACTACACTTACGCCTTTACTGGTGACGGCTGCCTTATGGAAGGTATTTCGCACGAAGTATGCTCTCTTGCGGGTACTCTAGGCCTCGGCAAACTTGTTGTATTTTATGATGACAACGGCATTTCTATTGATGGCGAAGTTGAAGGCTGGTTTACAGACGACACGCCTAAGCGTTTTGAATCATACGGATGGCAAGTAATTCCTGCAGTAGATGGCCATGATGCAGACGCAATTGAAGCAGCGATTGCACAGGCGAAAGCGAACACCACTCAACCAACATTGATTTGCTGCAAAACAATCATTGGCTTTGGTTCGCCAAATAAAGAAGGTAAAGAAGATTGCCACGGCGCACCATTAGGTGAAGAAGAGATCGTTGCAACGCGTGCGAAGTTAGGCTGGGAATTCGGTGCATTTGAAGTACCTGAAGATGTCTATGCACAGTGGGATGCAAAAGATAAAGGCCAGCAGCTCGAAGATGCATGGGAAGAGAAGTTCTCGGCTTATGCTGAGGCTTACCCTGAGTTAGCGCTCGAATTGGCACGCCGCTTATCTGGCGACCTACCGGAAGATTTCTCTGAGAAAGCGAAAGCTTACATTGATCAGTGCCAGGTCGATGCAAATACAGTTGCTAGCCGCAAAGCTTCTCAGAACACACTAAACGCATTTGGCCCACTTCTTCCCGAGTTTATGGGGGGCTCTGCGGATCTCGCACCATCGAACCTTACAATGTGGAGCGAATCAAAAGCTGTTACAGCTGAAGATGCTTCGGGTAATTATCTCCACTACGGTGTTCGAGAATTCGGTATGTCAGCAATAATGAACGGCATTGCGTTACACGGTGGTTTTATTCCTTACGGTGCGACCTTCCTGATTTTCATGGAATATGCGCGTAATGCAGTGCGTATGGCTGCATTGATGAAGCAACGTTCAATTTTCGTATTTACGCATGACTCAATCGGCTTGGGTGAAGATGGTCCAACGCACCAACCAGTAGAGCAGATTGCTTCATTGAGAACGACGCCAAATATGGATACATGGCGACCATGTGATGCTGTTGAATCTGCAGCAGCAT
>NZ_LWFI01000975.1:0-1676 GCF_001635735.1 Oleiphilus sp. HI0067 | reverse complement strand
CTCACCCTCGCGGTATCACAAATTGAATGCACAATGACTGATGGTGAAAAGTCTGTGGCAGAGTTGACCAAATCATTTTCTTACATAGCAGAACAAATCAGCCACTTGACCGACTCGTCTGACGAACAAGCCGCAAACAACTTTAGCTCCCAAGCCCAAGAGATCCATAACTCGATTTTCAATTCCATCGTGGCGTTTCAATTTTACGATCGATTATCACAACGACTTGATCATGTGAAACGTGACCTAGGCTGGCTGAGCGAATTGGTGTCAGCCCCTAACAGCGCCAACAATCCAAGCGCATGGGAAAAACTGCAAAACGACATTAAGTCGAACTATTCTATGGAAGAAGAGCGACTCATGTTTGAACACATTATGAATGGAGCCTCAGTGAATGAGGCGCTCGAAATATATCGCCATCATTTCGAAAAGACCGATGAAGACGATAGCGATGATGAAGTCGAACTATTCTAATATTTCGACCAAGTCGCCTAACGATATAAGTCCCTCGCCACGCTGAACTAAATTCTCACCAAAGCACGCGCCAAATTGATTCAAGCGGTACTGCGCTAAAGTCTTTAAGGGCTCCTTATTAAACACCCCCCGTTCGTCCAAGGTAATCATACTGCAGCGTGAACATGGCTTAGCGACATCAAACTCGATCTCCCCTATCTTGATTCGGCGCCATTCCGATTCTTGATATGATTCACTCCCACTAATCACAATATTCGGACGAAAACGATTCATTGCCACCGCATTTTCCAACCTCGAATTCAGATCGAGCAATGACTCCTCACTACACAAAAGAATTGGAAAACCATCAGCAAAACTGACTCGTGCTGATTCCGGTGAAAAATCAGGATCAACCTGTCGATAGGTGCTTGAAGGCATGAAGATTAAACGGACAGACTCATTCAAATACACGGATAATCGCTTATCAAAGTCTTTCGATGACATCGCCAAAGCATCAACACTATCCGACCACACTTCAGCCATCACTGGAACATCAAACTCAGAAAACAGTAATACTGTCTCTATGCCATCGAAATTCACTGACAGCGTGCTTTCACTTACTAAAGCAGAGACTAGTGCCATTTTGGGGTGCGTTCTTTGAGTGACATGCTTTCCTTGATCATTGATGACCATAAAACGCCTATCCATATGTGGCCCGAACGCGTCTAAGCTCATCGACTGGTGCGATAAACCGCAAAACGATTTAACAGGATAAGAAAACAGACCAGAGACAGTAATCATCAAGAAACTCGCGCAAAAGCTCAAAACTATAATGCGACTTGGCTAAGAAGAACAAGGCGCAAGTATAAATTGTGTAAACGGCATGACTAAACAGAGATACAGGAATATCAACAATTAAGACATTGAGCTAAGCGATGGATAAGCTTTCTTCGGGCGCGGCAAACCTTGAGGAAGTTTAGTAACAATAAACGACGATAGGTTTAACAAAGTCATAAGAAAATTTGGAGCGGGAAACGAGATTCGAACTCGCGACCCCGACCTTGGCAAGGTCGTGCTCTACCAACTGAGCTATTCCCGCTTAGGAAGGCTTTGAAAAAACTCTGTAAAATCAAGTATTAAGAGAACTTGAAAGAGCTCGTTGCTTCAAAGTGGGGCGTATTATATGGATGCATTTTTCAGTATGCAAGCATTTATTTATACAC
>NZ_LWFI01000974.1:0-1308 GCF_001635735.1 Oleiphilus sp. HI0067 | reverse complement strand
CCATTTGTTCCGTCAGGTGTTAATCCAGGGCAAGGTGCTGGGAGAAGGCCAAATCCTGCTTGTAATGGCGCCAGAGCGTCAGCAACTGTTGTGTCTGTTGGGTCGCTAGGGTTTATTGGGAATGCTGCAAGAGCACCTTGTGTAGCAAGGTTGACGTCGGTGTAGTCAACTTTTCCGTCCATATTTAGATCTGTCTGATCAGTCACGATCGCTGTCGCTGTGCTAACGCCAACAAAACGAGTGATCTGGTCGTTGAACCATAAATTAGGTTCAGCGATATAATTTAAAACTTTTTCATCCCCAGATGTGGTAAAGCTGTATGTCAGCGCAATATCTGCATCGCTATCTATTACAGGGATGCCCGCGATCGCGATAGGTTCCCATAAACCATTGATTAGCGCTTGGACTGGTTGTAATGCCGCCAATGAGCCAGAAAGCGGGTTGGTTTCGTCTGTCAAAGCTTCGTAACCTGCAGCACCTGGAGATTTAATGATTGATTCGCCTGCTTGATCAGTAATCGTATTCTTTACTACAACGATGTACCGAGTAAGTGGCTCAAGTACTGAAGTAGGATTGATACGGATGGTTGAGTTTCCGTCCAATACCTTATGTTCGATCTCGAATGTTGGTTGCGAAGATGCGGCTTGTGGAGGCTCTCCGATTGATAAACCTTGGACTGGCGAACCGCTTGCGTACTCTAGAGCAATCAGAAATACGTTTTGTTCTGCTCCATCGCTTTGGCCTTTAAGGCTTGCAGGATCAATTAAACCACTCATTGCGATATCAATTGGCGCTACTGTAGATGCACCGCTCAATCCGCCTAGAGCTGCCGTTACTGGATTGTATTCTGAGGCAGAATAAGGTGGTAGAGGATTTGGGACGCCTAGGTCCACAAATGTGCCATCGCCTGCGGTTTCAGATGAATACAATAAATCGTTAGGGACAGGGAACTTTGCTTCCGATGGCGAGAAAATTGGAAATACACCATTGGCTACAGGAGGGTTTGTAACTGACCCTGCGTTTTCGGTTGTTGATGGGGAGTCGTCAAGACAGCCGCTCAGTGCGAATGACGAGGCAACTGCGGCACTTAATAGAGTTTTCTTCAACATAGTTAGGACCTTCACCTAAGATTGCTGTTATTTCTTGGCGCTTTTCTACACGTAAGTCGTGTTATGAAAAAGACATTAATTGTTCTAATTTGTGACGATGAAATATCGCTCTTCGAATACACTTTCTATTCGTATATCCCTTAACGTTAGACCATATCTTTTTGATGTCGAGTTTTTCCCTATGGTTCAATGGCTTGTT
>NZ_LWFI01000973.1:0-1111 GCF_001635735.1 Oleiphilus sp. HI0067 | reverse complement strand
CGAGAGCAGTTTCATTCGCATCAAACTCAATCTTCGGAGCGCCCGGTTTTACTGATGCTTGGGTATGCAACACACCAGATTGCTGAGAAATAATTGCTCGTAGCTCTTCACCTAAAGTTCTTAACACATCCGTTTCAGGGCCAAACACCCGAAACTCAATTGGCGCTTCGACAGGCGGTCCTTGAGAGAAAGGCTTGGCAACAATTTGAACTTGAGTAAAGCTCTCGCTTAACTCAACTTGAAGCTCATCTATTAGGCTTGATGATGCCTCGACATCCTCAGCAGTCACCACCACTTCGGCGTAGTAGTTCTGGTTGCGATTATTCATCAATTGGTTGTAGTAAAACGCCGGAACACTATCCCCAATAGACCAAACCGTTTGTTTTACCTCTGCTTTATTACGAATCAACGCGTCTATTTCCTGCACTAGGGCATCTGCAGCAGGAACACTCGTATTTGATTCAAACCAAACGCGTAACTCGAACATGTCGCGATCAGCGGTCGGAAAGAATACTTTTGGCAAAGAGCCAACAGAAAGCACACCAAAAATACTCAAACCAAGTGCAGTCACAACCGCTAACCATGGCTTACGCAAACTGTGCGCGAGAAAACGCTGATAGCCTTCTGATTTTTCTTTTGAGCTAACACCAACCTGCCACCAGCGAGACTCATTTGGCTTGGCGAGCTTGTTCTCAAGCAAGGCACAGATAGCAGGAATCACAGTCATGGACAAACAGAATGAAGCGATCAAAGCCAATATCACGCTCACTGATATCGTACCAATGAAGTCTCCGGCATTACCCTCAATCAAGAGGATTGGCATGAACGCAAGAATAGTAGTGAGCGTTGATGCTAGTAGAGGCATAAACAGATGATCAAAAGCTTGTCGGATCGCTTCCGAGGACGCGAAACCCTGCTTTATTCTAGTGCTGACTTCATCCGTCATCACAATAGCGTTGTCGATCAACAGACCAATCGCGACAATCATGCCAAACATCGACATCTGCTGAACTTGGAGATTCAACACATTTAAAGCAAACAAGACACAAGCCGCTGCGAGCGGCAGCGAGCACGCCACGATTAACCCAGAGCGCCAGCCCATAAACAGCCA
>NZ_LWFI01000972.1:0-381 GCF_001635735.1 Oleiphilus sp. HI0067 | reverse complement strand
GAGACGATTAGGAAGAAAAGAATAGTACGAAGATAGTTGAAGGATGGGAACACAAATAAAAAAGCGGGCGCACTCAGGGTTGTATGTACGCCCGAACTACTGAACTCATAAACATCTAACCTTATAGCATCAATTCATCCATATCATGCTCATTGAGATCTAGATCCGATGCATTCAAGGTAAAGTCCTGATCAAAAAATCTCAAAATCAAACTAAATAAACTCATCGCAGCTACCTCATTTAATCAATAAGTTTCACTAACTTTGCGCAATGTAATATTGATACTGCGTCTACAACTGCAAGGCATAAGCCTTCATGTAGTTCCATATTGGAACCTTGACTCACAATATAGGTTCTAAAATGGAACTTTTCAACCTATAA
>NZ_LWFI01000971.1:0-1918 GCF_001635735.1 Oleiphilus sp. HI0067 | reverse complement strand
ATGGCCCAACTAGCGCCACGCGCTCCCCTTCTCGAATACTAAAGCTGACTTTATCTAAAGCTTTTACTTGAGGTCTAGCGGGGTATGAAAAAGTAACGCCATCAAATTGAATCACTGAAGCATTACTCGCCGGAAACATATCAGTACCCGACTGATAAGGAATAAGCGTCTCCACAGACAGCAACTCCAAAAGGCGCTCTGTCGCACCAACGGCGCGTTGCAATTCACCATATACCTCGGAGATCGTCGCCACAGCACCGGCCATCATCAAGGCATAAAAAATAAAAGCTGCCAATTCACCACCGGTCATCTCACCGGCCAGCATGTCACTGCCGCCAACCCATATCAGAGAACTTATCGCTACAAACACCAGCAGTATCACTGTCGCAATCAGAAGCGCTCGCTGACGAATACGTTTTCGCGCGACGGAAAAAGCGAGTTCGACTTCTTTATCAAAGGCCGCACGCTCATAATTTTCACGCGTAAAACCCTGCACCGTTTTTATGTTGCGTACAATCTCACCTGCATAAGAGCCAACGTCTGCAATCGAATCTTGGCTAGCACGCGACAATTTTCGAACACGTCTGCCAAACATCAGAATAGGTAGCAAAACAAGTGGCACACCAACCAACACCAACAAGCTCAACTTCAAGTTGGTATAGAGCAACAGAATAAGTGAGCCAACAAAAGTGAGTGCGCTGCGCAGCGCCATCGAAAAAGAAGAGCCAATAATATTTTGCAGCAAACTGGTATCAGTCGTGAGACGAGACATGATCTCGCCACTACGATTCTCTTCAAAATAGGACGGATGTAATGATACTAAGTGTGAAAATACAGCAGATCGCAAATCTGCTGTCACGCGCTCCCCTAACCAAGAGACCAAATAAAATCGCGCATAGGTACCAACAGCCATCAATAGCGATAGCAAAAATACAAGCTGCACTGTATCGGACAAACCATCTAGAGAGTTAGCCACCAAGCCATCATCGACCAATAGGCGCACACCCTGCCCTATTGATAAGGTAATCGCTGCGGTAAAAATTAACGCGATACTGGCACCAACTAATGTCCACTTGTAGGGACGCATAAAGGCCCATAATTTAAGTAAGACACTCAATGACTTCTTCGGTGCTTTTTGGTTTGCCATATAAAAATTTGCTTAGAGACGATTAGGAAGAAAAGAATAGTACGAAGATAGTTGAAGGATGGGAACACAAATAAAAAAGCGGGCGCACTCAGGGTTGTATGTACGCCCGAACTACTGAACTCATAAACATCTAACCTTATAGCATCAATTCATCCATATCATGCTCATTGAGATCTAGATCCGATGCATTCAAGGTAAAGTCCTGATCAAAAAATCTCAAAATCAAACTAAATAAACTCATCGCAGCTACCTCATTTAATCAATAAGTTTCACTAACTTTGCGCAATGTAATATTGATACTGCGTCTACAACTGCAAGGCATAAGCCTTCATGTAGTTCCATATTGGAACCTTGACTCACAATATAGGTTCTAAAATGGAACTTTTCAACCTATAATTTACGAAATTGAACAATTAATACTCTGATTTCACTAAGAGAAGCATCTATGAAGTGGGAAGACATCGAATCGCAAAACTGTTCTATGGCTCGTGGTCTAGCTATTTTTGGCGACCGCTGGACGCTGCTAATTATTCGCGAGTGCTTCCGTCGAGTTAGGCGTTTTTCAGATTTTCAAAAGGCCTTAGGCATCACCAAACACCGCTTATCTGATCGACTTACAAGACTCGTTGATGAAGGCATACTCACCAAAGTTCCTTACGATGACTCTGCAAAGCGATTCGAATACCGTTTAACCGACAAAGGCTTAGAGCTCTATCCCATTCTGATGAGCGTTGCGCTCTGGGGAGATAAGTGGCTTTCAGACGAAGACGG
>NZ_LWFI01000970.1:0-1279 GCF_001635735.1 Oleiphilus sp. HI0067 | reverse complement strand
GCCCTCTGTTTATTCTCGATATTCGACCTCTAAGGTCTTAGCAACCAGCTATGAAGAAGGCGTGCATGTTGCTAGTGAATTGGCGCAAGGTTTGTCACAGCAAGAGCGAAACGCACTCGGGCAGGCATTTCTTGAATTGTTCCTGAATGAGCTTTTCGTATGGCATGAAATGCAAACGGACCCGAATTTCGGTAATTACCGTGTTCGTATTAATAAGTCCAAATCTCCTCAACTTGTTCTTCTTGACTTTGGTGCGGTTCAACGCTACGACGAGAGCTTTATAAAACCCGTATGTGAGATGATTCAATCTTCTTATCACAATGATCTTAAGGGCGTGATTCAAGCGGGTATTGCGCTTGATTTCATGCACGAGGATTGGCCCGATTACGTGCTCGAGACATTCGGGAAAGTCTGTATGGCTGTACTTGAACCCTTGGCTAGGATTGATTCGCCAGCAGTTTGTAAAGCAGATCATTGTGACGAATCTGGGGCTTATTTATGGGCTGAGAGTGATTTGCCAACGCGAATTGCCAAAACTGCTGCGCGTTCAGCTGTCAGCCGTTACTTCAAAATACCGCCAAAGGAGTTCGTTTTTCTAAATCGAAAACTCGTCGGCGTTTATACCTTTATCTCGGTGATTGGTGCTCAGTTTGATGGCGAGCCGCATTTGCGGCGTTTCCTATACATTAAACCATGAACTAACCTTGCAACACGTTTTGAAAATGCTCGCTTTTACTATAAAATGCGCGCCTCAAATTTAAAGAGTATTTTGCACGTGAGCAGTCTTAAAAATATCCGTAATTTCTCCATTATTGCCCATATAGATCATGGTAAGTCGACCTTGGCTGACAGATTTATTCAAGATTGTGGTGGTTTAAGTGACCGTGAAATGGAGGCGCAGGTTCTTGACTCGATGGATATCGAAAGAGAGCGTGGTATTACGATCAAAGCGCAAAGTGTGACCTTGAACTATAAAGCGGATGACGGTGAGACGTACCAGCTTAATTTTATCGATACGCCCGGACACGTTGACTTCTCGTATGAGGTATCGCGGTCTTTAGCGGCTTGCGAAGGTGCTTTGTTAGTCGTTGATGCGGGTCAAGGTGTTGAGGCGCAGTCTGTAGCGAACTGTTATACGGCGATTGAACAAGGCTTAGAAGTTCTTCCAATCCTTAACAAAATGGATTTGCCACAAGCTGAGCCTGAGCGTGTAAAGCAAGAAATAGAAGATATTATTGGTATCGATGCGACGGGTGCCGTGCCGTGTAGTGCTAAGAGT
>NZ_LWFI01000969.1:0-2670 GCF_001635735.1 Oleiphilus sp. HI0067 | reverse complement strand
CCTGGAATATGCGAGCAATGTCAATAAGTTAACGCAAGCATACGGCCAAACAAACAAGGTATTTCAAAGCCTGCTCAGTGAGAAAAATGAATTCAACCAATTAAAAGATATTACCTTGCGCTACCAAAGCCTGTTATCTCAAACCGAATTCAAAAGTGCGAGCGAGGCCTAATTTTATTCAAATGCGAGGGTATCTCCGGCACCTTTGCGCAGAACCATAGCTTGATCATCAGATAGATCAATCACCGAACTAGGCTCGAGACCGCAATAGCCACCATCAATCACAAGATCTAATTGATGCTCTAAAGTCTGACGAATCTCATAAGGATCGGTAAAGGGATATTCTTCACCAGGCAGAATCAAACTTGTACTCATCAACGGAGTCCCAAGTTCTTCTAACAAATCTAATGCAATCTTATTGTCAGGAATACGCAATCCAATTTGTCGACGCTTTGGGTGCATTAAACGTCTCGGCACTTCACTAGTTGCCCGAAGAATAAACGTATACGGCCCTGGTGTATGCGCTTTAATTTGTCTGTACTCACTATTACCAACTTTCGCATAGACAGATATATCACTCAGGTCACGACAAACTAAAGTGAAGTTATGCTTGTCTGTCAGTTGCCTAATAGCTCTAATTTTATCTGCGCCAGCTTTGTTTCCGATTTCACACCCTAATGCGTAAGCAGAATCTGTAGGATAAGCGATGATGCCACCCGACCTTACGATGTCGACAGCCTGTCGGATAAGTCTTGCTTGCGGGTTGTCCGGGTGGATCTGGAAAAACTGGCTCATAAAATCATCCTTTTTTTGAACCGCCCATGCAGTTTGGGGAGGCTAATTGCTTATTATCAAGTTCAGCCCACTCTGTATTGGTGTACAGATGCAATGCCAAAGCGTGAAGACCACTTTGCATTTCGGTATTCACTGCTGAATACACCGCTTGATGACGAGCCACTTTTCGTTTCCCATCAAAGTCATCTGATACCAAGACAAGTTTAAAATGGGTTTCAGAATTTTCTGGCACCGAATGCATATGGCTTTCGTTTTCCAATAGCATATAGTCAATATTGAACGCTTCCGCCAAACTTGTTTTTAACTTCTCTTCTCGGGTCATCACCTATTCCAATGCTCTAAGAGTATCTATTTATACAATGCGCATGCATAGTAATGCGGCAGTGTGATCAATGCCACATTAAACAACTTAAATTAGGGCATAAATCCGTCACTAGTTAGTCTAGATGCTATTAATCCAATGCTTTGTAAAATCCTGATACAAATCAGGGTCGGAAAATTTCAAAAAGCAACTACACTTACGCTGATAAATAAGAAAATACTAGTGGCATGGCAAGTTTCTCGCTTTGCTATTTAATCAAAGAACAGTTTAAGTAAGTCCAAAGTGGGGTTATGAATGAGAATCGCATTACTAGAAGATGAGTTGTCACAAGCCGAAACACTCGTTGCGCAACTCAAAGAAAATGGTCACGACTGTGAGCATTTTGAAACTGGAAAATCCTTTGTGTATTCGGTTCTTCATAATAGCTACGATCTTTTAATTTTGGACTGGCAACTTCCTGACATTGAAGGTACAGAAGTATTACGACAAGTTCGTGCCGAAATGAATTGGCGCGTCCCGGTATTATTCCTAACTCAGCGCGACAGTGAAGCCGATATCATTACAGCGCTTGATGCGGGTGCTGACGACTATTTGGTAAAGCCTGCACGAATTGGTGAGCTGACGGCAAGAATCAACGCGCTGAGCCGTCGATTAGGTACAGAGCAAGCTGAACAAGAAGAGCTAGAAATCGGACCTTACGTCATAAATCTGAGCAAGAGAACAATCATCTCATCTGGAGAGGAAGTCTCGCTTACAGATAAAGACTTCGACCTCGCGGTATTTATGTTCCAAAATATTGGCCGACTTTTGTCTCGCGACTTCTTGCTAGAGCGAGTATGGGGCATCTCTTCAAATATTAATACGCGAACTGTTGATACGCACGTGAGTCGTTTGCGCCGAAAACTTAATATCAAACCAGAGAACGGCTTTAGAATTAAGACTATTTATCAGCACGGCTATCGCCTTGAGCGCGGGGGAGACTAAAAGCTTCACCGCTTAAAGTGTAATACTATGAATGGTCCTGTGCAGTCAGTTCATCACCGTCTAACCCTTATATTCGCAGCAAGTTTTGTTGCGTTAGCGCTTACTTTGACTTCACCAAGTATCAATGCTGAGAGTTATGATGGATATCAAAACCTAGATTGGCACTACACAGTAAGACCAAATGATTCCTTGAAAGACGTGGCTGAGCGTTTGTTGAAACGTCAGTATTCTTGGACATCTATCTCTCATTACAACCGCCTCAAAGACGTTGAAAATCTGCAAGTCGGCTCGATTATTAAAGTCCCTATCTCGTGGCTCAAATACCAACCTCGTCCAGCGAAAATTATTAGCTCTGAAGGCCTAGCTTTAATCAAACGCCGTCAAGAAACACGCTATCATGCGATAAAAAGTAACACTCAGATCTATGTTGGGGATGAACTTTTAACGAGGGATGGGAAAATCACAGTTCAATTTGCTGATAATTCCACCGTCAAGCTTGATCCGCACTCCCACCTAATCTTCAACAAATTAAGCAAGTACGAAGACGTAGGGATGGTAGACACACGCAT
>NZ_LWFI01000968.1:0-715 GCF_001635735.1 Oleiphilus sp. HI0067 | reverse complement strand
TCCAGCGCAGCCATACCGCATTTGTTTTCGTTACCGCAAGACGGGCAAACAGCTTTATTATTCACTCGTACTTTCAAAACGTTGCGCTGCGCGATTCTTTTTCACCGCATCAGGCGTAAATACTTGGCCCGTCATTGCGATGAAAATACCGCTTTCCTTGCTTTGTAGCGCACCTAACGCCACACCAACGTTAAAGAGACCATCGCTATCAAGAAAACGTGCTGGACGCATAGCTCCCGTAAAAACAATCGTTTTTCCAGGCATATCACCAAGCGCCTGAGCACTGTCGACCATCGTGTCTGTACCATGTGTCACAAGCACTTTGTCACATCCAAGACTTTCTATGCACGCCTTCAGCGCCGCGCGGTCGTCGTCCGTTAACTCTAAACTATCTTTGCGACAAATCTCATGCTGTTCAACTTCAACGCCAGACCCAATACGGGCCAACAATTCCGGGATGATTGACTCAACAACTTTATAATCGCTAAGCGCATCAAAGTAATCTTTATCTATCGTACCGCCGGTTGTAACTAATGCTATTTTCGTCATCGTTTACCCTTCGAACCTCTTCGATTTTTCTTAGAGCGGCGACTTTCAAACGCCTTCGCTTCATTCTTGCGATTCGCTTTGACTTTGTCTTTTGCCGATAACTTATTAGTAGGATTCGCAAACGGATTCTCGCTCGATTTAAAATCAAAACGAATCGGCGTACCTT
>NZ_LWFI01000967.1:0-1558 GCF_001635735.1 Oleiphilus sp. HI0067 | reverse complement strand
TCAAGAATTTCACCGTTCTTGTTCATGACATTGATCATTGGAAGCGAGCATCGCTTGCCGACCTCATTATCGTTAAAGTCGTGTGCAGGAGTAATCTTTACGCAGCCTGTGCCTTTTTCCATGTCTGCATGTTCGTCTCCGACAATCGGGATGCGACGACCGACTAATGGAAGAATGATTTCTTTTCCGATCAACGCTTTGTAGCGAGGGTCTTCAGGGTTTACCGCAACACCTGTATCCCCAAGCATCGTTTCGGGTCGAGTGGTAGCAACAACGATGTAATCTTTGCCTTCGCTTGTTGTTTCACCGTCTGCAAGTGGATACCGAAGATGCCACATATTGCCCTGTTTTTCTTTGTTCTCGACTTCCAGATCAGAAATAGCGGTGTGTAGTTTTGGGTCCCAGTTAACAAGGCGCTTGCCGCGATAAATAAGATCGTCTTTGTACAAACGAACAAATACTTCTTGAACAGCTTTATAGAAGCCGTCATCCATCGTAAAGCGTTCGTGATCCCAATCGACAGAGGCTCCTAGACGACGAAGTTGACGTGTGATGGTGCCACCTGATTCTTCCTTCCATTCCCAAATTTTATCGAGAAATGCTTCACGACCTAGATCGTGTCGAGTTTTATCTTCTTCAGCGGCTAATTTTCTCTCAACAACCATTTGAGTCGCGATACCCGCGTGGTCAGTACCAACTTGCCATAGCGTGTTGTTGCCTTTCATTCGATGATAGCGAATTAAGGCATCCATGATGCTGTCTTGAAACGCGTGCCCCATGTGGAGGCTGCCAGTGACGTTCGGTGGGGGGATCATGATTGAATATGGCGTGCCTTCACCACTTGGTTTGAAGAAGCCTTCGTCTTCCCATTTTTGATACCAAGTTTGTTCAATTTCACTAGGTTGGTAGGTTTTATCCATCGTTGTGTTTCACTACTTTTTTGGCGTTGATTTTAGAAAGAGGCGCATTATATATCTGCGGGGGCAAACAAGGTAGTTATGTTCCCAATTAACGACGTAAGTCGTGCGTATTTATGTCTTCGCCGTTAGATTTAAGTTGCTTGAACAAGGCTCGTGCAGATTCCAGTTGCTTCTGGTCATTACGAACTATGAACATTCGTCGTTTCATCTGAGGTTCTTCGGCTAACTTGGTCGGGCCAAGGTATACGCAAATGTTTGTATCTGTTGCTTTGAATGAAGGATCATTCGCGCCCTGCGATGACGCAATAGCTATGGGGTAACTTGGGCTTGGGGATACTGATTGCTGATGCGGAAGAAAAGAGCTTTCTCGATAAGACCAGAGCAGCTCGTCAAGACTTTTAGCATCGATGTCGCTTTCACACACAAATAATATAGTTTGATTTGCTGCGATGGCTTTTTCAGCGATCCGACAAGCTATGCTTGCCAGATCACTAAATGCATTCCCTTTGGAAATATAAATGTCGGTTTGTTTGTGCATTTATTTTGCGTGATTCATTAAGTAATTCAGTAGCAAAGGAACCGGTCGGCCTGTTGCGCCCTTGTTGGCGCCGGAAGTCCATGCAGTTCCAGCAATGTCT
>NZ_LWFI01000966.1:0-39959 GCF_001635735.1 Oleiphilus sp. HI0067 | reverse complement strand
TACGCAAACTAGCAGACTATTCAGTGAACTAGTGCTGTTTACGTTAGCTAACTTAGTTAGGCATCGTCCAAAGGATGCATAGCGGTGGTATTAAATCCGCCATCAACGAACAAAATCTCTCCACTAATTCCACTCGCTAAGTCGCTACACATAAATGCAGCCGCATTACCCACTTCTTCGATAGTAACATTGCGCTTCAATGGGGCTTGCTTAGCGGTTTCATTCAACATTTTTCTGAAGTTTTTAACTCCTGAAGCAGCTAATGTTCGAATCGGACCAGCGGAGATAGCATTCACGCGAATACCATCTGCGCCCAAGCTATTCGCCATGTAACGAACATTGGCTTCAAGGCTCGCTTTAGCAAGGCCCATAACGTTGTAATTCGGAACGACCTGTTGTGAGCCAAGATAAGTTAATGTAAGCAATGAACCGCCTTTTTCTCTCATCAAAGGACGTGCGTACTTAGCGAGCGCAACGAAACTATAGGCGCTGATATCATGGGCGATAGCGAATCCTTCACGAGTGGTCGCATCAACATAATCGCCTTCTAGTTCATGAGCAGGCGCATAACCAACTGAATGCACCACAATGTCGATAGAACCCCACTGCTTTGAAATCTCTTCAAAAACGGCTTCAATTTGCGCATCGTCAGATACATCTAAGGGAAGAATTAATTGGCTGTTCCATTTTTTCCCAAAATCAACAACCCTTTTTTTCAGCTTCTCTGTTTGGTAAGTCAGTGCAATTTCAGCGCCTTCACGATGCATAGCGTCTGCGATGCCGGTAGCAATGGAAAGCTTACTTGCTACACCGATAATAAGTACTTTTTTACCAGCTAAAAAGCCCATAGTGATCCCTTAGAAATAATCTGTTTAAGCGGTCGCCGGATTGTGTCCGTAAAAGAATGCGGCATCAAGCAATTCTTTTGTGTATTCATGCTGTGGAGATGAAAAGAGCTGTTCACAATCGTTTTGTTCGATAACTTGGCCGTGTTGCATGACCATAACGCGATGACTTAATGCGCGGACAACAGCCAAGTCGTGACTAATAAAGATATAAGCGATCTGATACTTTTTCTGGATATTCTTAAGTAGCTCGATTACTTGAACTTGGATACTTCTATCTAGCGCCGATGTCGGTTCATCCAAAATAATGATTTCAGGCTTGAGGATCAAAGCTCGTGCAATAGCGATACGCTGGCGCTGTCCGCCCGAAAATTCATGTGGATAGCGATGTCGCACTTCTGGGTCGAGCTCAACTTCAGTTAGCGCGTCGATGATCATTTGCTCTCGCTCAGATTCCGAGCCAATGCCGTGAATATCAAGGCCCTCAGCAATGATCTGGCCAATCGACATTCGGGGGCTTAGGCTTCCAAATGGGTCTTGAAAAACGATTTGAATTTCACGACGAAAAGGACGGAACTGGCTTTGGTTTAACTGGTCAATTCGTTTTCCGTTGAAGGTGATTGAACCCGTGCAATCGAGCAACTTTAGTATCGCCATTCCAGTCGTAGTTTTGCCGCTGCCACTTTCGCCAACAATACCTAGTGTTTCACCTTTTCTTAATGACAGGTCCATTTGCTTTACAGCCTGAAAGCTGCGTGTCGGTTTGCCGAAAACATTACGTCTAAGAATAAAATCAACACTTAGCTGTTCTGTTTGAAGAATCGTATCGGAATTCTCTTCGACGGGGTATGGAGAGCCGCTTGGTTCTGAGTTAATTAGCGTTTGCGTGTATTCTTCTGTAGGGGAGTTGAATATTGCTTCGGCATTGCCATGCTCTACAACGTGCCCATATCGCATAACGCATACGTGATCTGCATATTGTCTGACGACATTGAGATCATGCGAAATGAGAATGATGGCCATATCTAGTTTTGTCTGTAGATCAGCGATTAGCTCTAAAACCTGCTTTTGAACCGTTACATCTAGCGCTGTTGTTGGTTCATCGGCAATGAGTACCTCTGGTTCATTAGCAAGAGCGATAGCAATCATTACGCGCTGCTTTTGTCCTCCAGAAAGCTCATGAGGGTAGGCGCTTAGTCTTCGTTCCGGTTCTGGTATTCCAACCAAACGTAAGAGCTCAAGGCAGCGCTCTTTGCACTGGTGAGCGCGAAGTCCTTGATGTATCTCAAGCACCTCACTAATTTGTTTCTCAACTGTATGTAAAGGATTAAGAGAGGTCATTGGCTCTTGGAAAATCATTCCAATTTTGTTGCCTCGCACACCTCTTAGATGACGTTCGTCAGCTTGGAGTAGGTCGTGACCTTCGAAGGTGATTTTACCTGATGTGTAACGCACAGTTTGTTTTGGAAGGAGCTGCATGATCGCATTCGTACTGACAGATTTACCAGATCCACTTTCACCTACAAGAGCGAGTGTCTTTCCTTTGAATACATCGAAACTAACGTTGTGAACTACGGTTTGCTGAACATTGTTATGTTCAAAAGCGATGCTCAGATCTTGGACGGAAATAATTGGTGTAGTCATGATGAGTTCCGTTTAAATCTTTCTCGGATCAAAGGCATCGCGCACTGCTTCGCCGATAAATACGAGTAATGAGAGCATAAGAGCAAGTACGATGAATGCTGTCATTCCAAGCCAAGGTGCATGAAGGTTTGTTTTACCTTGCGAGATCAGCTCGCCAAGTGAAGGAGATCCGGGAGGTAGGCCAAATCCTAAGAAATCGAGCGAAGTAAGAGTTGTGATAGACCCCGTCAATATGAACGGCATAAAGGTTAAAGTTGCAACCATCGCATTCGGTAGTATGTGGCGAAACATAATGCCTGCATTGTTCAGGCCTAAGGCTCTAGCCGCTCTAACATATTCAAGATTACGTGCGCGCAGGAACTCGGCACGAACAACATCGACTAAGCCCATCCAGCTGAATAACAGCATGATTCCAAGTAACCACCAGAAGCTCGGTTCAATCATGCTTGATAGAATGATTAGCAGAAATAGTACTGGTAGCCCTGACCAAATCTCTATGAATCGCTGGCCAATTAGATCGACTTTTCCGCCGTAGTATCCTTGTAATGCGCCAACAGCTACTCCAATGATGGATGAGAAAATTGTCAACGCTAAGCCGAATAAGACAGAGATCCTAAAGCCATAAATTACTCGCGCAAATACGTCTCGCGCCTGATCGTCTGTGCCCAGCCAATTATCAGACGTGGGGGAGGAGGGCGCTGGTTCACTCAAGTTATAGTTGTGCGTGTCGTAGCTATAGCGAATAAGTGGCCATAGCATCCAGCCTTTCTCTTCGATTAGCTCGACGACGTATTCATCACGATAGTCGGCTTCTGTTTCAAATTCCCCTCCAAATTCGGTCTCTGCATAGACTTGGCTAATCGGAGAATAGAAGCTCCCATCAAAATATATAAGCAGAGGTTTGTCGTTAGCGACAAGCTCAGCAAACAATGAGAAAAGAAATAGCGCCAGAAAAAACCATAGAGAGTAGTACCCGCGTCGGTTTGCTTTGAAATTTTCTAAGCGACGACGATTAAGAGGCGACCAATTGTCGGTATTGAGTAACTGCATTATGACTCTCTACTTTCAAAGTCTATTCGCGGATCGATGAGCACATAGGTCAAGTCACTAATCAGCTTCAGCAGCAATCCGACAATGGTGAATATATAGAGGGTTCCAAACATGACTGGATAATCTCGATTTAGAGCCGCTTCGAAACCTAATAGCCCGAGACCATCTAGAGAGAATATGACTTCGATAAGCATGGAGCCGGTAAAAAATATACCAATCAGTGCGCTCGGCATTCCCGCAATAACAATAAGCATCGCGTTTCGAAAGACATGGCCGTAAAGCACTCGATTCTCAGTGAGTCCTTTCGCGCGCGCGGTTGCGACATATTGCTTATTGATTTCGTCTAAGAAGGAGTTTTTGGTGAGCATCGTGAGTGTTGCGAAACCGCCCACTACGATTGCTGTCACGGGCAAGACTAAATGCCATGCGTAGTCGAGAATCTGCTTTAACCACGAGAGTTGGTCGTAGTTGCTTGAGGTAAGTCCGCGAAGGGGAAATAGATCCCAGTAACTTCCGCCGGCAAATAAAACGATAAGTAACACGCCGAATAAAAAACCTGGTATCGCATAACCAACGATAATGACGCTGCTCGTCCAGACGTCAAACCGGCTGCCGTCATTGACAGCCTTTTTGATACCCATTGGTATCGATAGCATATAAATGATTAGCGTAGACCAAAGCCCAAGTGATATAGATACGGGCATTTTTTCGAGAACAAGATCGGTGACGCTTTTATCTCGAAAGAAACTATCTCCGAAATCAAAGCTGAGATAGCTTTTTATCATGATCCAAAAGCGTTCATGCGCAGGTTTATCGAAGCCATAAAGCTTCTCGATCCGCTCAACGAGTTCTGGGTCGAGGCCTTGAGCACCTTTGTATTTGGAACTAGAGCTTTCACTAGTTGAGCCGCTCATGGCAGTATCAGAGCCGCCCCCTAAACGGGCTTGGACATCTGATTCCATTCCTTGGGTTTGAGCGAGCATGCGTTCTACAGGGCCGCCGGGAGCTGCTTGGACAATCACAAAGTTGAGAAGCATGATCCCAAACAGGGTAGGGATCATAAGAAGCAAACGCTTAAATATGTAGGCGGGCATTTCTGTTACTTCACCCACCAAGCGTCTAAGTAAATGCCCGATTTTGGTGTAACTTCGGGATGAGCAAGCTTCTTGCTATACGCGATGCGATCAACTGGGTTGTACCAATTTGGAATCGCGTAATGGCCCCAGAGTAATACTCGATCTAAAGCTCTCGTGCTAGTGATAAGAGATTGTCTATCTGGAGAGCTAATAACCATTTCAATTAGTTCGTCGACAACTGGGTCGTTGATACCTGCATAATTACGTGATCCCGGCACAGCAACTTTACTGGAGCTCCAATACTCACGTTGTTCATTGCCTGGCGAATTAGATTGGCCAATGCCACTGACAACGACATCGAAATCAAAATCGCGCAAACGATTAATATACTGAGTTGTATCAACAACTGTAATTCTTGCATCAATGCCTAGTCTTTCTAAATTCTTAATGAAAGGCTGAACGACTCGTTCAAAGTCTTTTTGGAACATTAAGAATTCGAGTTTAAATGGGTTTCCATTTTGATCAACGCGCTTGCCGTTCTTAACGTCGTAGCCAGCTTCCTTTAACAAGCTCATCGCTGAGCGCAGATTTTTGCGAATAGAGTTTGGTTTTGCTGTGCTTGGTACAGAATAGGGCGTGGTAAATACTTCTGCTGGAAGCTGTTTCTTAAATTTTTCTAAGATGGCAAGTTCTTCGCCTTCTGGGACGCCGGAAGACGCCAATTCAGAGTTTTCGAAATAGCTCGAAGATCTTTTATAAGCACTGTGGAATAAGTTGCTGTTAGTCCATTCGAAATCAAAGGCATAAGTGAGCGCGCGTCTTACTTTAGGATCGCTCAAGTATGCTTTGCGGGTATTGAGAACGAATGCCTGCATACCCGATGGGCGTTCGTGTTTGATTTCTTCTTTGATTAGCTCGCCTGAATCGAACAGCTTACCTTTATACTGTGTGGCCCAGTTTCTAGCTGTGGTCTCGGTTCTAAAATCGTATTCACCCGCTTTGAATGCTTCGAGAGCAACAGTGTTGTCGCTGTAGTATTCGTAAACGATTTCATCGAAATTATATTTACCTTTCGCTGTTGGTAAATTTTTTGCCCAGTAATCGGGGTTTCTCTTGTAGGTGATCGAACG
This sequence comes from Oleiphilus sp. HI0067, assembly GCF_001635735.1. Lineage (NCBI taxonomy): Bacteria > Pseudomonadati > Pseudomonadota > Gammaproteobacteria > Oceanospirillales > Oleiphilaceae > Oleiphilus > Oleiphilus sp. HI0067. The sequence continues at coordinate 34,214 of NZ_LWFI01000966.1, read as the reverse complement.
ACCTGCTTCAAAGCGGTCAATAACATAAGGGCCGTTACCAACAGGGATATCTAAGCCCGCAGAACCAAACCCGACTTTTTCCCAATATGCTTTTGATAGCACTGGCATCTGACCAAGAATTAGAGGGAGTTCTTTGTTTTTGTCGTCTTTAAACTTAAATGTGATAGTTTTACTGTCTTCAATAACTACATCAACCACATCTCCGTAGTAAGCCGCGTAAAATGGACGTGCGCGCTCATGCGTGGTGAGCATGTTAAATGTATATTTCACGTCTTCTGCGGTAATTGCAGAGCCATCACTGAAGGCTGCGTCTTCGTTGATAACAAAGCGTACCCAGCTGCGATCAGCAGGCATGATAATTTGTTCGGCTATTAATCCATATTCAGAGAACGCTTCGTCTTCGGAGTGATTAGTGAGTGTTTGATAGAGATAAGAAACCCCGGCGCCACTGACACCTTTTACGACGAATGGATTGAAACTATCGAAGCTGTTAGAGCGCACGCTTAAGCGCAGCGTTCCGTCTTTCGGAGCGTCAGGATTAACGTAATCATAGTGCTTAAAGTCGGCACCGTATTTTAGGTCTCCGTGCATCGCAAGGCCGTGCGACGGCGCAGGGTCTTGATTCGCGTTAGCAATGCTGGTGTTTAAGGAAAGAGAGAAAACTAAAGCAATAGATAAGTGCCAAGTTCGCATAATATAGGGCCGCGCTTGTTAGTGTTATTAATAGAATCCTAAAGCGATTTGACTCAAGCGTCTAGCGAGTAAAGGCTGTTTTATGGTTGGTTTGAGTCAGAGGTCACGCGAGAGCTCGCGGGTTGCTTAAAAGCTATACAGTTTTATGCTTTTGCGATTCTGTTAGTGCCGGAGTACGTGCTTTCGCCGCCTTTCTCACCGTAAAGCTTTGGTTTTTGATGTTTGCCTCGAACCATATCCATAATTTTTTGATTTCGCGATCGTGAGCGCTCAATGACTAAACCGTTTACTTGGTTTAATTCCTTGCACTGTTCGAGTTGATTAAGTGATTGCGACCAAAGAGTTGACAGCTCCGCGTCACCAAGCGCGTCTATCCCCATCTTTACTTTTCCAGCTTCGATAGGTGCTCCAGAGGCAGTGATGAGCTTAACTTTGGCGCGAGCTCGATCTTCAATGTTCTTAACTAGTGTGCCTTTGGTTTTTGCGATGACTTCAATTTCGGTGCTGTTACGATCTTTCAGAGCTTGGGCTTCGTTTAAAAGTGTCTTATGCAATTGATCAAGATCAGAAAGATCTTTATCGATAAGTTGCTTCAGCTGTTTACAGAGGGCAGGTTTGCGTTGTTCGAATGAAGAAGGGGTGTTAGCCATTAGTGCTTGCCTCGAAAAGAATAAATCTATTCGAGATCAAGCATTTTTTGAGCCATGTTTTCAGGGTTTGATTTGTATGTTCCGTCTTCAATCGACGCGCGTAGTTCTGCAACGCGCGCAGCATCAACATCTGGCTCAGATTTGAGAGAGTTCTCTGCTCGGCTAAGAATCTGAGCAGTGTTGCTTAAGCTAACTTGAGCGGAACTGGCCTGAGGAGCAGGGCTTGAACTAGCAGTCTCTTTGGTTTGCGCAGGCGCGTTTGTTTCATTGCGTTTTGCGCGCAAATTCTCAAGATTGCCAGAATTTAAACCATTAATGTCGATGTTCATATTTCATACTCTAACTGCTTTACGCATAGTTTATCGGAAGCTAGTAAAAAAACTTTAATGAATTTTCGTATAAATCTCGTATTTTTTTAGAGAACAACTAAAACTTTACCTCTTTCAAGGACTTGGGCTCGGATAATTCTCTCAGAAGATAAGTTTCTAACACTAATTTGCTCTCCGAGAGACCCTGCACTCAAGGCTTCGCCTTTCATTTGAATGCGGATGGCGCTGTTTGATGCGCTTATTAGAACTTCATCTCCGCGCTGCACGAGCATAGGTGCTTTTAACTGGGTTGGGCTGATGACTTCGCCTTGACGAATGCTACGTTTAGTAATCATTCCCACGAGATGATCTGGATGTCCGTAGCTACCACGCCTATTGAGATTTACCTGCTGTTCCATCGTACCTAGATGGCTTTCTCTAATGGCGGTGTTCTTAGGAATGCTTTGCAGCGCTGTAATCACTTTCTTGTATAGCGCGGCTTTGGCAGAAATATGAATTTGCCAAGTTGGACTTGCACATGACATGGCGATTGTATTGTTCGCTGTTTTGAAAATATCTCTACGTAATTCTTTCTTAATTTCACTTTCACATACTGGCACACTAAATTTCGGTGAAACTTTGCCGATCTTATATTCAGTGCGGAAGCCTTTTGCCTCGTACGTACTGAGTTCCATAGTGAGATATGAGTATGCTTCAGTAATAAGATTTTCTGCATTTAAGGTCTGCGCAAATGAACTATTCGCAGCGATAGAGGCTAAAAGCAGGGTAACTATTGTGTATAGATGGCGTTTCGACATGCGCTTTAATGACAAATAATCGTTATTTGCGATATTTACTGCAATCTATAGGCCTACTTTTTAATGATGGTCTATTATTGATTTGATAAAACTTTACTAATTTCTCAATTATCGAGGTGTTACCTTGGCTGGTGTGTTAGATAGCGTAAACCAACGAACGCAGTTGGTTGGCCAAAATAGGCTTGAGCTTCTGTTATTTAGGTTGGCTGGGCGTCAGGTATATGGCATCAACGTCTTTAAGGTAAAAGAGGTTCTTCAATGTCCTCGTCTTACGAGTCTGCCTAAAAGTAATCCTGTTGTTAAAGGTGTTGCTCATATCCGGGGCGGCACTATTCCAATTTTAGATATGGGTATGGCGACTGGTCAGCGTTCTGTCGCTACAGACGATCTTACTGAACAATTTATTATCATCACGGAATACAACCGAAATACACAAGGCTTTTTGGTCGCAGGCGTCGAACGTATCGTGAACCTAAATTGGGAAGAGATTCATCCGCCACCGAAGGGTTCTGGAAAAGAAAACTACCTTACAGCCGTTACTGAAATAGACGACAAATTAGTTGAGATTTTGGATGTCGAAAAAATCCTCTCTGAAGTCTCTCCGATGGATGAAAGTGTCAAAGAGAGTACGCTTGACGGTCGCGACAAAGAAGAATTTCAAAAGCATCGAATTTTGGTTGTCGATGATTCTGTGGTTGCGCGAAAGCAAATTCAGAATTGTTTGCAGACCATTGGTGCTGAGGTAGTGCTCAAAAACGATGGGCGCCAAGCCTATCAACACTTAAGAGAAATCACCGAAGATGGCTCTCGCGCGAGTGATCACTACAGTATGATGATCTCTGATGTGGAAATGCCAGAAATGGACGGTTATACCTTGACGGCTAAGTGTAAATCGGAAAGTTCGTTATCTGATTTATATATTATGTTGCACACTTCTCTGAGTGGCGTATTTAATCAAGCGATGGTCAAAAAAGTTGGGGCAGACGACTTTATGGCGAAATTTAGTCCCGACGAATTGGCTGAGCGTGTAATGCAGGCAATTGATTCGCATATTCAGCAATAAAAATTCAGGGAAGTTTTTGTGATTAATAGTCAGTCTTATGATGCCTTTTGTGAGTTTTTAGATTCCGCTTGCGGAATTGTGCTTGGAGCAAACAAAGAGTATTTGGTGAACAGCCGACTACGCGCAGTGTTTGAGGAGAATGGTCTTGAGTCATTAGACCAACTTCTAGAAAAACTAAAATTTGGCAATCACATGCTTCGTCAAAAGGTTGTTGATGCGATGACAACAAATGAGACTTTATGGTTTCGTGATGATCATCCATTTAAGTATTTTAAAGACGAGCTTTTAGAGCAGTTGTATTCAGTGGCCGGCGCTAGAAAACCAAGGATTTGGTCAGCAGCCTGCTCTAGTGGTCAGGAGCCTTATTCGCTTTCTATTTGTGCTAATGAGTTTGCCAAAGCTAAGCCTCTTCTTGGTTCGAGGGGCTTAGATATCGTCGCAACAGATATTTCATCTTCAATCTTAGATGTTGCAAGAAAAGGTGAATACGATCAGTTAGCTTTGAATAGAGGTATGTCAAAGGAGCGTCTTGAAAAGTATTTTGATCAAGGTGCTCATAACACTTGGACCGTTAAACCTAATATCAAGCAGAGCATTCAGTTCAAGTCGCTTAATTTACAAGATAGTTATATCGCCTTGGGCGGAAAGCTCGATATGATTTTTTGTCGTAACGTGCTTATTTATTTTTCCCCTGAAAATAAAAGGCAGATTCTCGAAAAAATGCATGCTCAGCTTCGCCCGAAAGGTTATTTAATGTTGGGAGCGTCTGAGTCGATTGGTCCTGCCGGAGAGCTGTTTAACATGATTCAGTATCGCGGCGGCATTGTTTATCAAGCAAAGTGAACTCCTTCTTGCTTTTGGTTTATCCCTAATATAAATTACGCCGCTTCTCAAATGGGTCGTCGGTCTATTTGTGTTGGTGAGGTGGCCGAGTGGTCGAAGGCGCACGCCTGGAAAGTGTGTAACGGGAAACCGTTCGAGGGTTCGAATCCCTCCCTCACCGCCAATTTATAAAGAGTCGAATCTTACTTCTGTCCAAACTCCGTCATTTCTATCCTTTTCTGTCTGGTCTAAACGCCACAAATTGATCTACATCAATTTTTAAAATTAACCTACAAATTCACTGCGTTTACGCCTGAATGACGACTAGCCTGACTGTTTAGTTTCTAATTATTGAGTTTGGTGACTGTGTCTGCTGAAGCGATCTGGTTAGCCGTTTGCGTATTCTTAGTTTTTCTCCAGCAAGTAGGTTTTTTATTGCTAGAATCTGGTTTGGTGCGTTCAAAAAACAACGTTAACGTTGCTGCAAAAAATGTCCTCGACTTATGTTTAGTGATTCTTCTTTTCTGGTTTGTCGGATAAGCAATTGTCTTTGATGGCGATCTTGTATTGGAAGGTGAGGGCTATCTAGTCTTTCTCTATCAGAGCCTATTTTTTGCACCCTGTGTAACGTTGATATCCGGAGCTCTTTCAGAGCGCGTTGCTCTCTGGGTATATGTCATTGTAGCGGTTTTTACCGCGGTCTTTATCTATCCCTTTTTTGCTTTTAATGTCTAGAGTCAGTCTGCACTGCTCGCACAGTTTGGGTTTGTAGACCTAGCTGGTTCGGCAGTTGTTCACGTCGTGGGTGGTGCGATTGCTTTGGCCGTACTTTTGATTATTGGTCCGCGGGAAGGTGTGTTTGTTAAAGGGCGCAAAGTGGCTCTTGCCGCTAATATGCCTGTAGCCGTTGGCGGTGGATTTTTATTGTTCATAGGCTGGTTAGGATTTAACGGTGGTTCAGCATATCGCTCAGATATCGACGTATTTTTAGTCATTGTTAATACGGTTTTCGCTGCATGTGGAGCGGGTGCTTTTGCTGTAGTATTTTCACTGCTGCGACGCTCAATTATTGATGTGAAGGTTCTGATAAATGCAATCTTATCAGGGCTAGTCGCGTCTTGTGCCTCGGCTCATCTTATTACGCCGACTCAAGCGCTTATGCTTGGTGTGCTTGCGTATTGGGTAATGAAAGGTTCTTCATCATTACTTGAATACTTCGAAGTTGATGATGCAGTTGATGCTGTGCCCGTTCATTTAGGTGGCGGTATGGTGAGAGTGTTGCTTCCTGTTCTGTTTGTTTCTGAGTTTTCGTTGCTGCCTCAGCTTGTTGGCTTGGCAATCGCTGTGGTTTGGGGTTTTGGTTTAACGTATGCAGTGATGCGATTAATTAACCGCTTTTGGCCTCTCAGAATTAGTAAGGAGGCCGAAAAGCTTAGGCTCAATATTTACGAGCACGGAGAGCGTAATGATCTGTCGGACATGATCGAGTCAATCAGCCACAACCATGAAAGCGGAGAACTAACGAAGCGATTGCCTGAAAATGAATCCACCGAAGTTGGTTTGTTAGCGGGGCATTACAATGGTCTTCTAACAAGCATAGATGCTCAGCAGCAAGAGCTTCAAGATTTACTGCGTGAGTCGCGGCGTCTCCAAGGTGTAAAGGATGAGTTTATCGGGACGATGAATCACGAAATACGAACGCCTATTACTGCGGTTATTGGATTCGCAAAACGATTGGTGTCTGGTGTTAGCAATGCTGATGAATCACGTGATTTGTCTAAGCGCGTGCTTGAAGCGGGGCAAAGACTCGATGCACTGTCCAAGCAGTTGTTAGATGTTGAGCGCGTAGATGGTTTTGAACACGGTGTTAGTTGCCAAGCTTACTCGTGCGAAGCTGTTGTACGAGAGGTGGGGGTTCAAGCGCACCTTATGTTTGATGAGCTTGGTGTCGGGATTAAGGAATCTGTTCCCAAAGAGCTCGAAGGTCAGGTTTATATAGATATGCAGGTCTTGTACGACGTGTTACGTGAGGTTTTTGATAATGCGCGTAAGTTTGGTGATGGCTTATCCATAGAGGTTAATTACAACTTCGATCAGCGGAAGAGTTTTGTTTGTTCGATAACCAATTACGGCTCTGAGCTGTTACTTGCTCATGAGCCTTATGAGAAGTTTTGGCAGGCTGACTCGTCATTGAGTCGTTCTCATGAAGGCTTAGGTTTTAGGTTTGTACTTATCGCGTCAACTTCTAGGTGCTATGGGTTGTTCTATTCGTCATGAGTCATCATCAAAGGGTGTGACATTCTTTCTCTCTTTCCCCTTGCAAACTGATAACAATGAACCCGAAGAAATACTTGAATATTTGTCTGAAGGCCTGCAAAGCGAGTTGGCAAATGATCATGTTGTTTCCTATAAGGGCAAGCGATGTCTTATTGTTGATGACACGATGGATAATCAAGTGTTGATTGAGTTTGCCATGGCTGACCTTGGGTTTGATTGTGATACGGCAGATAACGGAGAGATCGCTGTTGAGAAGGTGCGCGCTGAGCAGTATGACATTGTTATGATGGATATGCAGATGCCTGTTATGGATGGTGTAACGGCAACGCAAAAGATTCGGAATGAGCTAGGCATCGCTGATTCGGAGCTGCCTATTGTGGCCATTACCGCGAATGATTTAGACGAGCATCGGCAGCAATGTTTTGATGCTGGAACGAATGACTTCTTAACGAAACCTCTTGATAACGAGAAGCTTAAGTCAGTTCTGTTAAACTTGCTCACAGATCAATAATTTTGCTGCTGGGCTGTAAAAAGGTTTAATAAATTAAAAAAATGTGCACTTCCGTGCAGGCAGTCTCTTTAGTAAGCCGTTCTACTACTGCTCAAGTCCTCAAAATTGTTTATACTACCGCCCCTTTTTTAAGCGTGACTAGTTAGCGCTAGAAAGTTTTCGTCTGTTTTTCAGTAAGAAGGTGTTTGATGCCAATCTATGAGTATGCTTGTAAGTCGTGTGGCTTTCAGAAAGACGTACTTCAGAAATTAAGCGATGAACCGTTAACAGCGTGTCCAGAGTGCAATAACGAAACGTTTTCCAAGCAGATTTCTGCGCCGGGATTCCGGTTGTCGGGCGGCGGCTGGTATGAAACAGATTTTAAAACTGGCAAAAAGAAGAATTTAGCGGGTGATGCTGGAAAAAGTTCGTCATCTAGCTCATCAAGTAGCGATAGCGCTGCATAACGGTATTAGTAAGAATATAATTAGGACAGGACTATGCGCAGTCAATATTGCGGTCAAGTAACAGAAGAATTGATCGGACAAGAAGTTACCATTTGTGGTTGGGTTCATCGTCGTCGTGACCACGGTGGTGTTATTTTCCTTGATATGCGTGACCGCGAAGGGATCGCTCAAGTTGTATTTGATCCAGATACTGAAGAAAGCTTTGCAGCGGCTGACCGTGTTCGAAGTGAATATGTTCTTCAAATTAAAGGTCTGGTTCGTGGTCGTCCAGAAGGCACGATTAACGAGAATATGACGACTGGTAAGATCGAAATTCTTGGCAAAGAGCTTGTTGTTCTTAATAGTGCTGAGACGCCTCCATTCCCGCTAGACGAATTCGTAGACGTTGGTGAAGATACGCGCCTTAAATACCGTTTTATGGATCTTCGTCGTCCTGAAATGCTTAACAAACTTATGTTCCGTTCAAAAGTAACGAACTACATTCGTAACTACATGGACGGCAACGGCTTTATGGACGTTGAAACGCCAATCCTTACACGTGCGACGCCAGAAGGTGCGCGTGACTACTTGGTGCCAAGTCGCACTCAGCCAGGTAACTTCTTCGCACTTCCTCAGTCACCACAGTTGTTCAAACAGCTATTGATGGTTTCTGGTGTTGATCGCTACTACCAAATCGCTAAATGTTTCCGTGATGAAGATTTGCGTGCTGACCGTCAACCTGAATTCACACAGGTGGATGTTGAAGCTTCATACATGAGCGAAGAAGAAATCATGGCGAACATGGAAGGCATGGTTGGTTCAATGTTCAAAGACTTGCTTGACGTTGATCTTGGCGAATTCCCTAAAATGCCTTATTCAGAAGCGATGAGCAAATACGGTAGCGACAAGCCTGACTTACGTATTTCGCTTGAGATTGTTGATGTTGCTGACTTGATGGAAAGTATCGAGTTTAAGGTGTTCGCAGGCCCAGCAAAAGATCCTAAAGGTCGCGTTGCAGCACTTAAAGTTGATGGTGGTGCGGAACTTAGTCGTAAGCAAATTGACGAATACACCAAGTTTGTTGGAATCTACGGTGCGAAAGGTCTTGCTTGGATTAAGGTTAACGAAATCGAGAAAGGCGTTGAAGGTCTTCAGTCGCCAATCGTTAAGTTCTTAGGCGAAGAAGTTGCAATGCAAATTATGGATCGCCTAGGTGTTAAAAATGGCGATATTGTATTCTTCGGTGCAGATAAAGAAAAAGTTGTAAACGAAGCGCTTGGCGCACTGCGCTGCAAAGTGGGTGAAGATCTCAATATGTTCACAACAGAGTGGGCACCACTTTGGGTTGTTGACTTCCCTATGTTCGAAGAGTTGGATGATGGAGGCTTAACAGCAATTCACCATCCATTTACAGCGCCTTCTTGTTCACCTGCTGAATTGCGTGATGCGCCTGAAAAAGCATTGTCACGTGCGTACGATATGGTACTTAACGGTACTGAGCTTGGTGGTGGTTCTATCCGTATTCACGATGGAGAAATGCAAAGTATTGTATTCGATATTCTTGGTATCGACGCAGAAGAACAGCAAGAGAAGTTTGGCTTCTTATTGGATGCATTGAAGTTCGGTTGTCCTCCTCACGGTGGTTTGGCATTTGGTCTTGACCGTCTTGTGATGTTGATGACGGGTGCAAGTTCTATTCGTGAAGTGATTGCCTTCCCGAAAACACAGAGTGCTACTGACGTACTAACTAAGGCGCCAGGTGAAGTTGATAAGAAGCAGCTTCGTGAGTTGAGCATTAAGCTAAACCTTCCTGAGCCACAGAAAGAAGAGTCTAACTAAAGCTCTTTAATCTTCTTAATTAAAGTCATGACGGACAGATGTAATCGTGTGATTGCTAAGTTCGTCATGTCTTAACTAGTTTTTATTACTATCTTTGTCTTCGACCTCATTCTGTTTGTGTCTATATTCTCCTAGTTCGATTCTCCCATTTCTTATATTTAATGGCGTGTCACGTTATACCCCTTTAAACTCGCCTGAATTGTTTTGCTTGTAAGATCTTTATGTCAATTATCTTAGGGATAGATCCTGGTTCTCGAATTACCGGTTATGGTTTGATCGAGTTTAAGGCCGGTAAAAGCTATTACATAGGTAGTGGGTGTATTCGCGTTCAGAAAGATTCGCTCGCTGACAAGTTGGGGTTGATTTTCAATAGTGTTACGCAGCTCATTCAGCAATATAGTCCTGATGAGTTTGCGATTGAAGAAGTGTTCATGGCGCGTAATGCAGATTCAGCACTTAAGTTGGGTCAAGCAAGAGGTGTTGCTATTGCGGCTGCTAATGTTGCTGGCTTGCCAACTAGCGAATACGCTGCGCGCAAAGTGAAACAGGCTTTGGTAGGCAAGGGATCAGCAGATAAATCTCAAGTCGCGCATATGGTGGTCAATATGTTGGGTTTGAATGCTACGCCACAGGCAGATGCAGCGGATGCTTTGGCTGTTGCCCTGTGTCATGCACATATGCAGCAAAGCTTAATAAAAATGACCGGTGCGACGCGCAGTCGACGCGGTAGAGTAAGTTAATAAGGCTTGGCTGAAAGTCTGTTTTGATAATTTAGGAAGTATTTTGATTGGAAAAATAAAGGGTGTGCTTGAATCTAAAAATACCCATCAAGCACTCATTGACGTCAATGGCCTGTGTTACGAGTTAGATGTTCCGTTATCAACTGCATTCTCGCTGCCAGAGATTGGCGAGCAGGTAGTGTTGTATACGCATTTTGTTGTGCGTGAAGATGCTCAATTGCTTTATGGTTTTTCTTCTCTCTCGGACAGAGATGTCTTCCGAGTACTCATCAAGGTGAATGGTGTAGGGCCTAAATTAGGTGTCGCGATTCTGTCTGGTTTAAATGCCTCAGATTTGAAGCGCTGCGTTGAACTTGAAGATGTTAGCGCGCTGGTAAAGCTTCCGGGTATCGGCAAAAAAACAGCAGAGCGTTTGTTGATTGAGTTGAGAGATAAGCTAGGCGCTGTAGCAACCGAAAACGATGGCCTTGGAGAGATGGAACAAGCTGCCGTTGCTTTACCAGAAGAGTCAGTCGAGCAAGAGGCAGAGGCAGCATTAACCGCATTAGGTTACAAGCCGAGTGATGCGGCGAAGCTCGTGAAGAAGAGTTTTGAAGCAGGGATGTCTGTCGAGGATCTTATTAAGCAGGCCCTCCGTTCGCTCAGCTAGCTAGTGTGTTTGGCACTGTAACTGATATTTAACTTTCGTCAGTGTGCTTGAGATGTACACTAGTTTTATTCATCACTCTCTTTTAAGCCATGATTGACGCAGACCGCCTAATTTCCGCCGCGCCCAATAGCGGCGGCCGCAGTAAGCAAGAAGAAGCACAAGATCGTGCTATTCGCCCGAAATTACTAGCTGACTACGTAGGTCAGCCTGTTGTCAAAGAACAAATGTCTATTTTCGTTGAGGCAGCAAAAAAACGAGAAGAGGCACTTGATCATGTTCTTATTTTCGGTCCGCCTGGCTTAGGTAAGACAACGCTCGCGAATATCCTCGCTAATGAACTTGAATCTAACATTCAGTCTACGTCTGGGCCGGTGCTCGAAAAGGCAGGCGATTTAGCGGCCTTACTCACCAACTTAGAAGAAGGCGACATTCTTTTTATTGATGAGATTCATCGTTTAAGTGCGAATGTCGAGGAGGTTCTTTATCCCGCGATGGAGGATTATCAGCTCGACATTATGATTGGTGAAGGCCCAGCAGCGCGGTCTATTAAGTTGGATTTGCCCCCGTTTACACTGGTTGGCGCTACCACGCGCGCCGGACTATTAACGTCACCACTGCGTGATCGATTCGGTATTGTTCAGCGCCTCGAGTTTTATAGTGTCGCTGACTTGGCGAGTATTGTGGAGCGTTCTGCTCGCTTATCTGGAATTCATATTGAGTCACAGGGTGCTGTCGAGATTGCTAAGCGTTCTCGTGGTACGCCGCGTATTGCTAACCGCCTTTTGCGTCGCGTACGAGATTATGCGGAAGTTAAAAGTGACGGAAGCATTACTCAGAAGGTCGCTGATAAGGCCTTAAATATGTTGAGTGTAGATGAATGCGGTTTCGATCATATGGACCGAAAGTTACTGCTCACGATGATTGAGAATTTTGGTGGTGGTCCAGTAGGCGTTGAGAGTATGGCTGCCGCAATAGGTGAAGAGCGAGGAACGATCGAGGATGTTCTCGAGCCTTATTTAATTCAGCAGGGCTATATGATTCGCACGCCTAGAGGGCGAATGGCCACTGAAAAGGCATGGTTGCATTTTGGTTTAACGATGCCTGTAGGGGAATAGGATAGATGGATCCTTTTTCACTGCCTATTCGAGTCTATCTCGAGGATACCGATGTTGGTGGTGTGGTGTTCTATGCCAATTATCTAAAGTTTTTCGAACGTTCTCGTACTGAATTTGTCCGTACTCAAGGGTTCGAAATGCGGCGCTCGCTTTCAGATGGGGTGAGTTTTGTCGTTGCTTCCTTGAATATTAATTATCGAAAGTCAGCTTATTTAGATGATGAGTTGCTGATATTCACTGAAGTACTAGAAATAAAACGATCATACTTTGATGTTAAACAATGGGTTGAGCGCGTTGGTGAAAAGGGCGTGACACTCGTTGAGGCGCAAGTGCGTGTAGCCTGCGTTGATCTTGATAGTGGTCGGCCACAAGGTATGCCAAAACAATTAGTTAGCGCTCTGCAGGGCGTGTCTTAGGGGATTTATTTTGGAAAATCAGATTTCTGTTTGGGGCTTGATCGCAGACGCGAGCTTGTTGGTGCAATTGGTTATGCTGGCTTTGTTGGCTGCATCCGTTATTTCTTGGTATCTAATTTTTCAGCGTAAAGCTTACTTCCAAACTGCTAAAGCAAACCAAGTTGAATTCGAAGAGCGATTTTGGTCTGGAATGGATCTCAGCCGTCTCTATCGAGAATCCGAAAATGTGCCAGGTCTCGAGTACATATTTCGGGCGGGTTTTAAAGAATTTAATCGTCTTCGCCAAAATGACATGGATGCCGATGCGATCATGTCTGGAACGCAGCGAGCGATGCGCGTCGCCCTAGCTCGAGAAGCAGACCGACTCGACGCAAATTTGTCTTTCTTAGCGACTGTTGGCTCGACTAGTCCTTATGTCGGCTTATTTGGGACCGTTTGGGGGATCATGAATTCGTTTTTGGGTTTGGCGCAAGAGCAGCAAGCGACACTAGCAACGGTCGCTCCAGGTATTGCTGAGGCACTTATTGCAACAGCAATGGGCTTGTTTGCTGCGATTCCAGCGGTAGTTGCATACAACCGATTCTCAGCACATTCGGATAAGCTATACAACACTTACGAGACCTTTGTTGATGAGTTTGCAAGTATTCTCCATCGCAATGTTTACGCGACAGAAAAAGCAGAATAATAGCGAGGTTTAGGTATGGCGCGCAGCAAACGTAAACCGATGTCCGACATTAACGTCGTTCCATATATCGACGTGATGTTAGTGTTATTGATCATCTTTATGGTCACCGCACCTATGTTGACGCAAGGCATTAAAATCGATCTGCCGCAGGTCGAGTCAGCCCCTGTGATTGTCGAACAAAATCAAGAGCCATTAATCATCTCAGTTGATTTAAACGGGACCTACTACATGGAGATGAGTTCGTTATCGCAAGACCCGTTGGAGCTAGATTTCTTGCTTGAGAAAACTGAGGGCTTGTTATCTGCCAATCCTCAATTAGCTGTTTTAGTTCGTGCGGATAAAAATGTTGAATACGGTCTTGTCGTTGAGTTGATGGCGGCGCTGCGTTCGGCTGGTGCGTCAGGTGTCGGTTTGATAACAGAAGATCTATGATCAAGAAAGCGAATCGCCAGCAATACTCTCAAGTTTTAAGAGAAAGCATTGCATTGCTGAAGCAGTCTTTAACTAAAGGTCATCGACGTTATCTAACAGCGAGTGTGGTTTTGCACTTGGTCGTGGTGATTGTGTTGAGTTGGTCTTGGAGTGCGAGTGAGGCAGTCAAAACCTATGTCATTCCTGCAAGTATCGAGGCGCGAGTGTTAACCGCTGAGGAAATTGATCAACTACCGTACAAGAAAAAGCAACGTCAAGAAGAACAGGCGCGTCAGAAAAAGAAACAAGATGAGCTAAGAAAGAAAAAAGAAGCGCAAAGAAAGAAAGAGTTGGCTAAGAAAAAAGCAGAGGCTGAGAGAAAAAAGAAAATCGCCAAGGCTAAGCAAGAAGAAGCTAAGAAGAAAAAGTTAGCAGAGCAAAAGCGAAAGGCAGAGTTAGAGGCGCAACGAAAGAAGCGCGAGCAGAAAAAGAAACAAGAGCAGGCGAAGCGTCAAGAACCGCCTAAACCGGTAGAGGCTCCAAAGCCTGATCGACGTTTAGAGAAATTGGCTGAACAAAGAGAGAAAACGCTACGAGAGCAGCGTATGGCAGAGCGGCTTAAAGGTATTCAAGATCTCAAAGAGTCTGCGCAATCTCCAGAGCCTGTTTTTGATTTGGATGAAAAGACCAGATATTTATCGATTATTCGTAGCCGTATTGAATCTCGATGGTTCAAGCCGCCCGGGGCTCAAAACGACACTGTAGTACTGCGTATTCGATTGTTTCCTACGGGTGAGCTGCAGAGCGTAGATGTAATAGACAGTAGTGGTAACTCTGCTTTGGATCAAAGTGCATTGGCGGCGGTTAATGCGGTAGGTAAGTTTGAAGTGCCAAAAGAAACGGCATTCTTTGAAAAATATTTTAGGTCTTTTCAAATGAGCTTTAAGCCAGAAGCTTAGTTGGTATATGTGCGAGGTTAGGGTGTTGTTATTTCTATTTAGAGTTTTTTTGGTGAGCGCCTTTTGCGTGCAGGCAGTTTATGCTGAGCTTCGTATTGAGATTACCAAGGGGTCGGACGACGCCGTTCCAATTGCTGTTGTTCCATTTACTAATCGCACGAACCTAGCCCTTCCTGCGGATATCGCACGAATTATCGATGCGAATTTATTGCGTAGTGGAGATTTCGTTACCTTACCGACCAATAAAATGCTGAGTCTTCCTGATAAATCAGGGGATGTGTATTTTCGTGATTGGAAGATGCTAGGGCAGAGTTTTGTGCTGGTGGGGCAGGTTAGCTCAGATGCAGCGGGTAGGCGATTTCACGTCCAGTACGAGCTAATGGATGTATATAATCAGAAGCGCGTTGTCGGTGAGCTGATTTCTTCTAGTACGACGGGGATGCGACAGTTAGCGCATCGTATATCGGATAAAATTTATGAAGCGATCACGGGTGTGCGTGGTGCATTCTCAACCAAAATCGCTTATGTCACTTTAGATCTAAAGGGTGACGATGCTGAGTATCGACTTCAGTTAGCTGATGCGGATGGACAGCGTTCCAAGACCTTGTTTAAAAGTGCTAAACCAGTCTTGTCGCCTTCTTGGTCAAACGATGCAACACGTATTGCATATGTCTCTTTCGAGAGCGGTCGACCGGCGATCTATATTCAAAACATTAAAACTGGAAAGCGTAAGCAGATTACTAATTTTCGTGGTTTGAATAGTTCGCCTATGTGGTCGCCAGATGATAAGAAGCTGCTAATGACTTTGTCGAAAGATGGGAACGCTGAGATCTATTCCTATCATATTGCATCGGCGAGTTTGGATCGCTTGACCAATCATTATGGTATTGACACCGAAGGTAGTTGGTCGCGCGATGGTAGACGAATTGTGTTTACCAGTGATCGTTCTGGCACGCCTCAAATCTATGAGATGGATCTTGTCGAAAGACGTCCCGAGCGCTTGACCTTTAAGGGCCGTTATAATGCGCGTCCGCGATTTAGTTATGATGGTGAGAAAGTTTATTTTGTTCATAAGTCAACGCGTGATTACCATATCGCATCGATGAACGCTGACGGAACGGACCAATATATTTTGACGGACACACCTTTGGATGAATCACCTAGTGTGTCTCCTAATGGGCGTATGATCATTTATGCCACAAAGAGAAATGGTAAGGGTGTGCTCGGTGTGGTTTCCGTAGATGGTGATTCAAAGTACTTTTTACCGTCGAGTCACGGAGAGGTTCGTGAGCCGTCTTGGTCGCCTTTCTTAAACTAAACTAAATTTATACTAAGCTTTATTGTATGAAGTAAGGGGCTTGGTTAGACTGAGGCCAGTCCTCATGCTGTGCGTAGCGCTAATTTTTAGCTGATGCATTGGTAAAAAATACAGAATTAGTCTGTAATAAAACTATATTAAAACAGACATCAATTATCGTAGATCTGACAAAGGAAGAACAATGAAATTAGAAGCGTTCAAGCACGGTTTAGCACTTGTGTTGGCAACGACCGTATTGGTTGGTTGTGAAACGACGAGTACAAGTGATCAAGAAAGCGCAGAACCAACAGCAGAGCAAGGCGCTCAAACTAGTGGTGCTGCAGGTGATGAGCAATTGACTGAACAGCAACTTGCTGAGCAAAAAGCTCAGGCTCAAGCTGAAAAAGAACAATCGGCGATGCGCGAAGTGCGCACATTCTACTTTGATCTAGACCAATCTAGCGTCAAGGCTGAGTTCCGTGCTCCATTAGCGGCACATGCTTCTTATCTTGTGCAAAACCCTTCAGCGAAAATTGTGTTAGAAGGCCACTGTGATGAGCGCGGTACTAAAGAATATAACATTGCACTCGGTGAGCGTCGTGCTAACTCTGTCGCCCAATTCTTGAAGGTGAATGGTGTATCGGCTTCTCAAATTGAAGTTGTTAGTTACGGGGAAGAGAGTCCAGCTGTTGCAGGTTCAAATGAAACAGCATGGTCTAAAAACCGTCGTGTAGTGCTTCAGTACTAATTAGCATATGTTGAAGTATTCAAAACATAGAAAAGGGCTTCTTACGAAGTCCTTTTTTGTATCCCTTTGTTTTGCGTTATCTGCAAGTGTTTCAGCTAAGACACTTATCTTTCAATCGAAAGATAATAGTGCCTCCGAGCCTGTGTATGAGCAAGAGTCTGGCTCGCAAGTTCAAGCGTCTACTCCATCTGCGCCAGTCGCTCCTGCGGTTGGGCAAACTTCAAATATCAATTCTGAATTGTTCTTTATTGTCGAAGAGTTGAAGCAAGAGGTGATGTCGCTCAGAGGTGTTGTTGAAGAGCAGGCATTTGAGATTCGCCAGCTGAAGCGTCAATCTCTTGATCGTTATAAGGATCTAGATTCTCGGCTTCAGGAAATGGCAAAAGCGCGCGCTGAGTCGGTTAGCGTCGTTCAAAAACCAGAGCTTGTGACAGCTTCGCCAAATATATCAAGCGTTCAAGGCGCGGCGGTTGTGCCGGTTGTCGTTCAGGCTGATGTGAAGAGTGCCGCTGCTCCAGCAGAGTCTGCTCCGTCTGTTGATCAGGATCAGCAGAAGTTAGATTATCAAAACGCTTATGCTTATGTGACTAAAAAGGATTTTCCTGCTGCGGTCGATGCATTGCATGCCTTCGTTGAGAAGTACCCTGATGGAGATTTGACTGGCAATGCTTTTTATTGGCTCGGAGAAGTTTACCTTGTGTTGCCTCAGCTTGAGCAAGCAAAGCAGGCCTTTAGTATCGTCGTGAAAACGTTCCCGGGGCATCGTAAGTTGTCCGATGCGACGTACAAGTTAGGTGTTACATATGATCGTCTTCAGCAACCTGCCGAAGCCGAGCGATACCTGAAAATGGTTCAGGAAAAATTTCCAAATAGTACAGCTGCGAAACTTGCTAAAAGCTATACAATATCGCGCTAACTAATTGAAAAATAACAAGTTAAAGATTTTTTTTAGAATCGTAAAAAAAACCGTAAATTTGGCTTGTTATTTTTTTTAGAATCATTACTATATGCGCCTCGTCGGGTCGTTAGCTCAGTTGGTAGAGCAGTTGGCTTTTAACCAATTGGTCGCAGGTTCGAATCCTGCACGACCCACCACTTTTATATTTTTGAAGTGGTGCTCGGTACAACGAGCAGTGTCTGACTTTCCTTTCTAGGAATATATACTAAGGTGTGACACCAACCACGCCGCTCATCATGATGGTGATTCTTGGGTCGTTAGCTCAGTTGGTAGAGCAGTTGGCTTTTAACCAATTGGTCGCAGGTTCGAATCCTGCACGACCCACCACTTTCTTTCTCAGTACAAACTCCTATTTACCACTTGGTCACGCGACAACTAACTTTGTTCGTCCAGGATGAGAACCGTTAAGGTCCGAGCCGAGCAGCTTTGCTGCGAGACAACGTTGGCGCGCGCTCGTCACGACAACGACCCGAAGGGCGAGCGAAGCGAGTAATCCGCACGACATACCACTCTCTCTATCAGTAAAAAACAATCTTATTCTAAGCTCAGTCACGTAAGCGTTACTTATTTCCTTGCGAGATAAGAGCCGTTAATTTTTATGCTGCAGCAGTACAGTGTTCTTTTTACGAATAGCGCAGTAGTCCTAGCGCAGTGACTTTACTATAATATGCGCCGATTATTTCCACCGGATATATGTAATACATGAGTGACTTTCAAGACCGCGTTCTAGTACAAGAGCATTTAGCGCACGAAAAAATCCCACAAGCGATTGATCAAGCACAGGTAGATCAACTCACAGCAGAAATAAAAGGGCTGTTGAAACAGAACAATGCTGTGTTGATTGCACACTATTACACGGATCCGTTGGTTCAAGGCTTAGCTGAGGAAACCGGTGGGTGCGTGTCCGATTCACTTGAAATGGCACGCTTTGGCGCGAAGCACGAAGCTGAATCTGTGGTCGTCGCAGGTGTGCGCTTTATGGGTGAAACAGCCAAGATCTTAAGTCCTGAAAAGCGTGTATTTATGCCGACTCTTGAGGCGACCTGTTCATTAGATATTGGTTGTCCTGTTGAGGAGTTTTCTGCATTCTGCGATCAGCACCCCGATCGCACGGTTGTCGTGTATGCAAATACCTCTGCTGCGGTTAAGGCGCGGGCTGATTGGGTTGTTACGTCGAGCATTGCTCTTGATGTTATTGAGCACCTTGATCGGAAAGGCGAAAAAATAATCTGGGGCCCAGATAAGCACCTTGGTGGGTATATTCAAAAACAAACTGGTGCGGATATGTTGCTATGGGACGGTTCATGTATCGTGCATGAGGAGTTTCGCGCAAGTGGCATTAAGGATCTGCTAAAAATTCACCCTGACGCTGCTGTGCTGGTTCACCCTGAGTCGCCCGATGCAATGGTCGAGCTGGCTGATGCGGTTGGTTCGACATCGCAACTTATTAAAGCGTCTCAAACTCTTCCGAATGACAAATTTATCGTTGCTACAGATAACGGTATTTTTTACAAGATGAAGCAGCTTAGTCCTGAGAAGATGTTCATTGAAGCGCCAACAGGTGGAAGTGGTGCGACATGTCGTAGCTGTGCGCATTGCCCTTGGATGGCGATGAATGGCTTGGAAGGTATTCGTGACGTTTTAAAAGATGGGGCTGGCTGCGAGGTTTTTGTTGATGATGACTTGCGCAAGCAAGCCTTAATTCCTCTGGAGAGGATGTTATCGTTTAAAGCTTGATGATGTTTATCATCCAGTGAAAACAGATTTGTTCAATCTGTCATTGATTCTTAATTATTCCCGCTTTTTTGTTTAGAAAGGCGGGTTGTCTTTTAGCTGGTAAGCGTAGTCGAGTTGTCGCTTCATAATGCTCGCTAATCTGCTTTCTGGCTTCGCCTTCTTAATTCCTATTTGAAGTTGCTCTATAGCTTGGTTGAGTCTGCCAGTTAGTAGGAAGAACTCAGCACGAGCGCGATGCAGGGCGACAATGTTGCCAGCTTGTCCGTGAATTTCTGCGAGTAAATACCAGATAACAGGGTTATCCGCGCGCGTTCTACTTTGTGCGATGAGGAGCGTCTCCGCTTCGGAATAGCGTTGTTCTTGCTCGTAAATTTCTGCGAGTAAGATCGCGGCAGAATAGTTGTTCGGATTGAATTCGAGCAGCGTTTTAAGTCGCGCTATAGACGCTTCAGCATTCCCAGAAAAATATTCTGCTTCTGCTAAAAATATGCTGATCACTGGGAGTGCTGGATACTTGGCATGTAGTTTCGTCAGTATTTCTAAAGATTCTTTAGGTTTGCTATCAAATAAGGCGTACGCCAGTGCGAATCTTGTCGCATCGACATTTTTATGCTGACCTTTTTCTATAGTTGATCGATAGTATTTGATCGCAGACTCTTTCGACTCTGCGAAATCTGTTGCGACGATCGCTTTAGATATATGAAATTGAAAGTTATCACGGTATTGCTTGATGGGATATTGTTCGGCGCGGTTTTTTGTATCGGCAACTCGATTTTCAGATAAGGGGTGAGTTGAGAGATATTCGGGTGGTGAAGAGCCTTGTAGTCTTGCATTTTTGAGCATGGTTTCGAACATGCGTGGCATTGCTCTTGGATCGAAATTAGATTTGTACATGGTTTCGATGCCAATTCGGTCTGCTTCTTCTTCGTTCGAGCGTGAATAGCTAAGTGCTTTTTCTACAGACATCGCTTGGGTTGATGCAAGTGTCGCGATTCCTGCCTCGGCGCCAGTTGTGGCTGCGATTACAGCGCTTGCCAATATGCCTGCGAGGGTTAGCGGGGTGCTGAGCTCCTGCTTTTGAAGTCGTCGTGCGTAATGGCGTTGACTCAAATGCGCCAATTCGTGAGCAAGAACAGAAGCAAATTCTTGTTCATTCGCGGCATGTAAAAATAGTCCCGCATTGATACCGATAACGCTTCCGGGTACCGCGAACGCGTTTAACTCTGGGCTGTTAAGGATGACAAAGCGAAATGATTTGTCAGCGACTGTAGAGTTCGGGGCGAGAGAGTAGACAAGTTGTTCAAGATATTCTTCGACGCTAGGTTGTTCATAGGTGCGAACTTGGCCTCGTAGCGCAGATAGCCATGCAGTGCCTAACTCGCGTTCCTGTTCGATCGAAATGATTGTAGAGCTTGCGTTTCCAAAGCTTGGAAGCTCGGATTCATTTGCCTGAACAGAGAGTGAGAATAAGATTGCTGCAAAGAAAATAGAGCGCTGCATTTGAGCTAGTTGATCTCGGTGTTAATGTTATTGTGTTCTTTATAGTAACTGTACGTTGATTCCTAGTCACGAAAGCTTATTATTGCAAACCTTAAAATATCATTACCAAGAACAAATATGAGCGATTACGACCACCTTGTCGATGCGCGAGGAGAGGCTTGTCCAATGCCTTTGTTGCGCGCGAAATTGAAGTTGAATGAAATGTTACCAGGACAAACTGTCAAGGTGATGGCAACAGATGCCGGGTCTGTGCGAGATTTTGAAGCCTTTATTGGGCTAACTCCTCACGCTCTAGAAACAGCGCATTCTGATGACGAATACGTTTATTTAATTACGAAAAGAGATAAATAGAACCGTATGTTGAAGATTGTACAATCTTGGGTGGAGCGTTATTTTTCTGATGAGCAAGCGATTGTTCTCGCGTCATTACTTGCCATTGGATTTGGTGTCATCCTGCTGTGGGGCGATATTCTTGCACCTGTTTTAGCATCGATAATCATTGCGTTTGTATTGCAAGGAGCTGTTTCTTGGTTGAACAAACGTGGGCTACCGCAATTACTCTCTGTGACAGTGGTTTTTAGTACCTTTTTGTCCGCGATTTTCGCTTTGATATTTGCTGTTCTCCCTTTGGTTTATTCGCAGTTTGAGTCTTTGGTAAATGATTTTCCCAAAATAGTGAGCACGCTACGTGTCTATGGGGATGATCTGCAGGAACGTTTCCCCGCGTTCTTCCAAGGTGATGAAATAACGCTCGCATATCAGCAGCTATCGGAAGGCTCAGCGCAGGTCGTTCAATGGATATTCTCTCATTCACTATCAACGCTGCCAGTGATTGTAAGTGTGATGATTTATCTCATTGTTGTTCCGATCTTAGTGTTTTTTCTCTTGAAAGATCGCACGAAAATTTTGATGTCGATTGATGCAGCGCTCCCGTCAAAGAAAGGCCTAATTCAGCGAGTCTCGCTCGAAATGAATGAGCAGTTTTCTAACTATCTGCGTGGCAAAGCGATAGAGATTTTCGTTGTCGCCGTTTTTACCTATATTGTGTTGCAGTATTTCGGTCTTAATTACGCAGCGTTGTTGTCAATGCTTGTTGGCTTGTCGGTGTTGATTCCCTATATCGGAGCGATAGTTGTAACGATCCCGGTCGCCTTGATTGCTCTGTTTCAATTTGGTCTTACGGACGAGTTTTACTACGTGTTGATCGCATATTTTGTAGTGCAAGCGATTGACGGTAATGTGTTAGTTCCTTTGCTGTTTTCTGAGGTGGTTAATCTTCACCCGATTCTCATTATCGTCGCTGTATTGTTTTTCGGTGGTGTGTGGGGTTTTTGGGGAGTGTTCTTCGCGATACCTCTGGCAACGCTGGTTAAGGCAGTTTTAACGGCATGGCCAAGGGTGGATGCTGAAGCTTAGAAGGAAGTAAAACGCTATACCAAAAGCGAAGAAGGTATAGCGTTATTAGTTTTACAGAACTTGGTCCAATTCTGCTAACAGATCCTCGTGATGTGATTTCGTTTTAAACTTATCCATCACTTTCAACAGTTTGCCATCTTTACCGATAATGAAGGTGGTGCGAATGAGCCCCATAAACTCTTTGCCCATAAACTTCTTTAATCCCCAGCAGCCATATTGTTCCGCTACGGCGTGATCTTCGTCTGAAAGGAGAGGGAAGTTTAGGTCGTGCTTTTCGATAAACTTTGGAAGTCGCGCAACAGGGTCTGGGCTAATGCCAAATACCTCAACTCCTCTTTCCGCTAACTCTGCTTTCGTGTCACGAATGCCGCAAGCTTGTGTGGTGCAGCCAGGCGTCATTGCTTTAGGATAAAAAAACACAACAACAGCGCTTTTGTCTTTGTAATCTGACAAGTTAATTACGTCGCCGTCTTGATTGCTCAGCGAAAAATTTGGCGCGGTTTCGCCGACGGTTGGATGAGTCACAAAAAGTCTCCTTGTTATAAAGCGTTTACCAAAGTCTTGTTAGCGTTGCGGTTCGATGACAGCATCGAGATTTCTGTCGTCACAGAAGTCGATAAAGTTTTCGCGCAAGCTAGCAATATGCGTGTCGGCAGGAATGCGGATTAGCATATTTAGGTTGAACATTTGGGTTCCAGTGTGTGGCGCGCTATATGTTCCTGTGGAAAGATCATCAATATTGATTTGTGCAGATGAGAAAAACTGCGCGATTTCATGAACGATTCCAGGGTTGTCGAGGGCGACCACGTCTACGGTATACGAGAAAGCTTGCGCACTTGGACGTGCCACCGTGTGTTTTATTGTGGTTGTTAGGCCGAGCTCATCGGAAAGTGCAGGAAGGGCCTCTTCTAATTTTGTAATGCTGTTCGGCTGGCCAGAGATCATCATGATGACGGCAAACTCTCCACCAAGAACGGTCATGCGACTATCCACGATATTGCATTGAGCTTCTGCGCAAGCCTTTGCGAGCTGATTTACGATGCCTGGTTGGTCAGTGCCAATACTTGAAATTACTAAGTGAGAATCTTGAGTGCTTGTATTCATTATTATTCAATTCGCCATATAAAAGAGTTGTATTAAGAGTATAGGTATATCAGTAAGTTCTACCAAGCTTTCGGGCAATGTTTCCGCTTGTTTAAAATCGTTGCGAGCATTAACATACGCGCTTGGAAATACGCGCGTAAATTCTTATCGCGCAAGACCTTGTTTGCTCGGAGAACTCTATGATAACTGGCAGTATTGTTGCCCTCGCAACCCCAATGCACAGTGATGGCTCACTTGACTGGGACCGCCTTGACCAACTTGTTGATTTTCACATCGAAAACGGCACAGATTCAATTGTTGCTGTTGGCACAACCGGTGAATCAGCAACATTAAGTCCTGAAGAGCACTGCAAAGTTATCGAACGAGTTGTAAAACGTACCGCGGGTCGCATTCCAATCATCGCGGGTACTGGAGCTAATTCTACTCTTGAAGCTATCGAGTTGAGCAAAGCTGCTAAGCAAGTTGGCGCTGACGCTTGTCTCTCTGTTACGCCTTACTACAACAAGCCAACGCAAGAAGGTTTGTATCAGCATTTTAAGGCGATCGCAGAAGCAGTGGATATCCCTCAAATTTTATACAACGTTCCGGGTCGTACGGCTGTCGATATGGCAAACGAAACTGTGGTTCGTTTATCTAGTGTCGAAAACATTATTGGTATCAAAGATGCGACAGGTGACGTGGCGAGAGGGATCGAACTGATCAAGTCCGTGCCTGAAGGTTTCGCAGTTTATTCTGGTGATGATCCAACTGCTTATGAGCTAATTCTGAACGGTGGTCAAGGCAACATTTCTGTTACCGCGAATATTGCGCCAAAGAAAATGCACGAACTATGTGTTGCAGCAGCAAACGGCGAGGCAGAACAAGTCAAGGCAATGAATGATAGCTTGATGTCTTTGCACGATGTGATGTTTGTTGAATCTAACCCAATTCCCGTGAAGTATGCGTTGCATTTGATGGGCTTAGCTGAAACAGGCATACGACTCCCGCTAACGGTTCTTGATGAGTCCAAGCAGCCAGAGTTGAAAGCTGAATTAGATAGCGCAGGCTTATTGTAGTTTTTATGGTATTCAAACAATTTTATAGGGCTCCTTTCGGGGCTCTCATTTTTTGTGCATTAACGAGCTGTGCTTTTATTGGTGATCGTTCGAGCGAGTATAAAGACGCTGAAGACGGTAAAGCTCTTGTCGTTCCTGAGTCATTGAGTGATGACCTCCTACAAGAAAGATATCGTATACCGCAAGCGCATTCCGAGTTGGTTGTTCCTGGCAAATACGTGTTGCCACTGCCGCCTGATGCAACTGCGAGTTTAAGCGATGATCCATACACTATCGTGGCACACGATAATGACGTTTGGTTAGAACTGCCCATGTCGCCAAGTAAGGCGTGGACTTTAATCGACGCGTTCTGGCAGACAAATGGCTTTGATGCGCATGAGGAAAGTGTTGCAGCAGGATATTTTTCTAGTGAAGAACTAAACGAACAAGGTTCTCATCAAAACTTTATGGAAGCCTTGGAAGCGACTAGTCACGAGCCGATTGTTATCGAGGGTACGGCTTTCCAAACGCGCTTGCGACAGGGCATACGTCGAAATACATCCGAAGTACAAGTTCGGGCTTTGTTCCCAGATGCCTCGGATACAATGCGTCGTGTATGGCAAAGTCAGCCACATGCACCAAGAGTTGAACGCGGTTTGCTTGAGTTTATGGCCGAGTCGATTACTTCTCGAGATCAAGCCGATTTACGTTACTCGCTCAATGCGGTTGAGATCGGCGATGAATCATTGGTCAGAATTCTAGAAGACGAAGCTGGATATCCATATCTTGAATTGCGAATCAATTTTACGCGTTCGTGGGTTGAAGTGATTGATGCTCTGAATGCAAGTTCAGCATTAATTTCATACCGCGATAAAGACGAAGGTGTGGTGACCATTAGCTATCTCAGCCAAGAAGATATCGAAAGCTGGTACACCTTTGAGTCAACGATCGAAGAGTTGAAATCTGAACGCAATATCGAACTTAAATTCTACGCAGAAGAGCAAGACGTCATTCACGTGCGAGCCAAATTGCTGAATGATCGATTAGAGCCAGAAAGCGTTCGTGAGCTGATTGAACTCGTCTTTGAGCATATTTCATAGATAGAAATTTTTAATTTGTATAGGGTCAGGGCAGAGATGCAAAAGCAAGATTTATTGTACGCAGGAAAAGCGAAGTCTATTTACAAAACAGACGATCCAAATTTTATGGTCATGGAATTTCGTGATGACACCTCTGCATTTGATGGTGAAAAAATGGAGCAGCTTGACCGTAAGGGCATGGTTAACAATAAGTTCAACGCTTTTGTCATGCAGAAGTTATCTGAAGCAGGTATCGAAACCCATTTTGAGTCGTTGCTCAATGACAATGAGAGTTTGGTAAAAAATCTCGAAATGCTGCCTGTTGAATGCGTTGTGCGTAACCGTGCCGCTGGAAGTCTTGTTCGTCGACTTGGTGTAGATGAGGGTGCTGAGCTAAATCCTCCTACCTTTGAATTGTTTTTGAAAAACGACGCTTTGCATGACCCAATGGTGAACACTTCATTGTGTGTCACATTTGGTTGGGCGACTGAAGACCAGCTTGCTGACATGAAACGACTGACATTAGCAGTCAACACAGTATTGTCTGAGCTGTTTAAGTCGGGCGGTATGATCTTAGTAGACTACAAACTTGAGTTTGGTTTGTTTGAAGGTCGCATTGTTCTAGGTGATGAGTTTAGCCCGGATGGCTGTCGTATTTGGGATGCTGAAACGCTAAATAAAATGGATAAAGATCGATTTCGTCAAGGTTTGGGAAGCGTGATCGAAACCTACGAAGAAGTTGGTCGTCGAATAGGTATCGAATTTTAAAATAGTGTCTAAGCTTAAGGTGTTAAATATAGAAACACCTTAAGGAATTCCTATGAAAAACTCGTCATTGTTCTCTCGTAAATCTTTATTACCAGCAGCGGTGCTTGGTGCTTCACTTGCAGCAAGCTCTGCCTCTGCCGATGTTATTGGCGGTGAAGTCTCCGTGTCATACTGGAACGCGGGTTATGGTGGTGATGTAAATGATCGTGTGGCGTCAGCACAGAAAATTGATTTACAAGACGATTTGAATTTTGACGACTCTGGTTTTGTAGAGTTCTCTGCTGCGATTGAACACCCAGTCCCAATTCTTCCTAACGTTAAAATCAAGCACATCGATTTAGATGAATCTGCGAACGGCAGCTTGAGTGTGAATTTTGACGGCGTAACGTTTGATGGTGATGCAAAAACAGATTTAGATTTGACGCATTCATCTGCGATTCTTTATTACGAAGTCTTAGACAATTACGTGAATTTAGATCTTGGTTTAGACGTCAAACTATTTGATGGTCAGTTAAGAATCGAGGACGTTGGCACAGGTAGTGTTAGTGAAACGAAGATCGATGATCCCATTCCAATGGCATATGTCGCTGCAAGTGTTGAGTTGCCGTTAACCGGGTTGAGTTTTGGTGCTCAAGTGTCTGGTATTAGCTACTCTGGCGATAAAGTGATGGATGCGAAAGCAGGTATTCGTTACGACATTAGCCTGTTGTTTGTTGAGGCAGGGTATCGCTCAATGATGATTCAAGTAGAAGATGTTAATGATATTGACGTCGATGCCGATTTGAGTGGCGCGTTTATCTCCACGGGTATCGACTTTTAATCAGCACTTTGGTGCTTAACGGTTTTATAACTTAATAGATAGTAGGTTTGAGTGTGAAAGTATTAATTACAGGGACGGCGGGTTTTATCGGTAATGCCTTAGCGATACGTTTGTTAGATCGCGGCGATACCGTCATCGGATTAGATAACGTCAACGATTATTATGATCCGAGTTTAAAGGAAGCACGACTCGCGAGAATTAAAGATCACCCAAACTTTACTGAAGAACGTGTTTCTCTCGAAGGTCGCGTTGAAGTTGAGCGGGTCTTTGCTGAGCATAAACCACAAAGAGTCGTGAACTTAGCTGCGCAGGCTGGTGTTCGTTATTCGCTCGAGAATCCGCAAGCTTATATCGATGCGAATATCGTTGGATTCACGAATATTCTTGAAGGTTGTCGTCATCACGAAGTTGAGCATCTTGTTTATGCATCAAGTAGTTCCGTATATGGTGCTAATGAAAGTATGCCGTTTTCTGTGCATGACAATGTCGACCATCCAGTAAGCCTGTATGCTGCGTCTAAGAAGTCGAATGAATTGATGGCACACACGTATAGTCACTTGTTCGGATTGCCGACGACTGGCTTACGGTTTTTCACGGTATATGGCCCTTGGGGACGACCTGACATGGCCTTGTTTATGTTTACTAAGAATATTATCGAAGGGAAACCTATCGACGTATTTAATTATGGTAAGCATCAGCGTGACTTCACCTATATTGACGATATTGTCGAGGGCGTTATTCGTACCTTAGACAATACTGCTGCTTCAAATCCCGATTGGTCTGGAGTAGATCCTGATTCAGCCACATCTAGAGCGCCTTATCGCATCTATAACATTGGTAGCAATAATCCATGTGAATTGCTCCGTTATATAGAGTTGATCGAAGAAAACGTTGGTAAGAAAGCAGAGAAAAATCTTCTTCCAATGCAGCCGGGTGATGTACTTGCAACCTACGCCAATGTCGATGCATTAATCAAAGATGTTGATTACAAGCCGTCAACGCCCTTAGAAGAGGGTGTTGCGAACTTTGTTGAGTGGTATAGAGACTTCTACAAGGTTTAAGTTAGATAGCCTGCCATATCTTTCTTGATATGGGCTTTTTCTTACAAACTTCATCTCATCTTAAAACGCCGCGAGTGAGCCTTTTACAGGTTCTTGCTTGCGGCGTCGCTAGTTTCAGGCCATGAATTTGGTAAACCAATAAGATCTCAACTATTATATTTTGAGCTGTATATTGGCCGCACTAACAATTATTGTCAGGGAAAGTAATATGAATCATGTCTATTCTGCGATCGCTCTGATCGGTAGTTTTGCCTTCAGTACACTTTTGCATTCTGCGCCATTAAAACCAATCCCTAAAGAGTCTGGCTTTAGTGGTTCAGTCGTGGGTGGTGCTTCTGCTGTTGAGTATTCAAGTAACTTAGTTGCGGGCACGAGTGGCAAGTTAAGTGACCAAACAATTAAAAGCATTAATGCAGATCCGGAAACAGAATCGAGTGTGGCTCCTTTCATTACTGGTGAGGTGAATTACACCTTTGCTGAATCCCGCACACAGGCCTATTTGGGTGTCGCACTGGAAGACTTAGTACGTTACGACTTGGCATTCCAATTGGGAGTGAAACAAGAGCTTTCTAAAAAAGGTATCGTTTATGGTGCGTTTCTTTTTAGTGCGTTACCAACTGAAGTCTATGCGGACCCTTATGTTGCGAATGTAGCAAGAGCGCGCACTGATCGATCTTCTACAGGCGCGCGACTTGGTTGGCAAAACGTATTAGGCACGGGATTAGGTCTGGAGGTAAGTTCTCGTGAGATCGAATTAGATGAAGAAAATGCCGGCGCCGATTTGGTTACAAATAATGTAATTACTGCCGATGAGCAAACGCTTCTTAATCGAGAAGGAACACAAACCGAGGTCACTGTGAGCTACTTGTTCAGAATTAGCAAAGGCCACTTGGTTGTTCCTGAGTTAAATTTTGATCGTTTTGATCTAGACGGTAAGGCGCGTGCTAGAGATCGAATGGGAGCGACGCTCGCATACTTTCATACTCGATCGACTTGGTCATTCGTGGGTACACTGTTTTATTCAAGCTCTGACTACGACGAGCTCAATCCAATATATGGAAAGAAAGAAGAGGTTGATACTATTGGGGCTAGTTTAGTGCTCACATATGGTCAACTGTTTGGGTACAAAGATCTGTCTGTGTTTGGCTCCGTTGCTGCAGCAGAATCCGATTCGAATATTGATTTTTATGATCAAGATGCCTCAAGTGCAATGCTCGGTTTAATTTATCAGTTTTAGTGAGGTTTAAGAGGCGAACTTCTAAGTCTAAACACGCCGAAGTTTAAGGAGATTTGTAAGTAAGAATTAAATCGTGATTTCTTCTTGCGTCCGATACACGGCTTTGTTAAATTACGCGCCGTTCTCGAGTCGAGAAAAAAGTTTTATACGACCGTAGCTCAGTTGGTTAGAGCACCACCTTGACATGGTGGGGGTCGGTGGTTCGAATCCACTCGGTCGTACCAATATTTTCTAGGAAATATCAAAGGCTTACAGGTTTTAAATTTGTAAGCCTTTTTTCGTTTTCGAGCCGGATGCCATTCTTTGCCCAAGTTGTATTTTATTTTGATATTTTCTCGCAATGAATGACCTTTACCCTTTTACTGTATAGCGAATCAACCCAACAAATTAGGTCGTGGGCTTGTTCTCAAGTGCTGTTCTCGACAGCGTCATCCAGAAGCTACTTATTAATCGTGAAGCTAGGCAACAGTAGACACAGTTATTTTATGCCTTAAAGCCCTACTTGAACAGCATCCAGTTTTTCTGAATATGATGCCTTCGTTTATCTTTTAGACAGATATTAAACGACATATGTATTTTGGTTTTAACAATGCTATTTCTTGAATTCCCTGAAAGTAGGTAGTTATTGTCATGTGAGTAGTGGACAGCGATCATGACATACATTGGATACCTTTTTCTTCAAGAGCATTTTGTTTAGAAATCGAGCTTATAATATCTTTTCTGCGGTGTGTGCTCGGGTAATACGCTCTGCATCTTAACTCTTCGATTTTAGTTTGCATGTTGTGCTAGCTGATCTAAACTTGGATCGTTATAAAAACTCAGATTCTGAATAAAGAACTGGATATCAACATTGAATGTGTACAAGAATTTGCAATGTGATGAGTGAATCTAACCTTTAATATTTCGGATATGGACGTGTTGCTAAAGAAAATTCTTTCTTATCATTTTGTTTTTGTAGTCGGCTTTCTGCCTAATCCATTGTTTGCGCTTGAAACAGATAAGATCTCGCTCAAAGCTGGCTATTCGCGAGCAATTGAAGACCGTAGTGATACAAATGGCGGATCCAGTGATGCGCTTGATCCGGGCAATGATGGTTTTATTATAAACACCACTGCAATGTTCAACAGCCAATACAGTGATTACTTTGATACCTATCTAGATTTCGCGTGGCTACAGTATACTGACCGAAAAGTTATTATCCCGGGGCTGGGTATCGTCCACTCGGCTGAATTGGAGGATTCTGCGATTCAACCCTTTATCGGTGCCGGCGTCGGATATGCATTTATGTATCTCGATGATTCACCATCGGCTAAGCTGGATTCAATTGACCGCAATGGGCAGTCTGTTGTGTTTACATTACAAGCGGGTGCTGATATCCCATTAAGCGAGTCATTGTCGCTCGATCTTACCGCGCGATATGACATGTATAACATTGACAGTAGCTTTTTGCAGGATTCCGGTTTAACTATCGTGAAGGATAGAGGCGCTCTAAGCGTTTTAGCAGGCCTAAGTTACCATTTTGATTCCCCCTCTCGAAGCAATTATGTTGATGAGGACTTTGACGGTGTCACACGAAACCTTGACCGCTGTCCCGACACCTTGATTAATGTGCCCGTCAACGAGGCGGGTTGTCCTCAATACCGTTTCAATATCAATTTGTCTTTTAACTTCGCCAAATTTGGTATAGACGATATTGTTGAACACCCTGATTTTAATGCAGCTGAATTCTTGAAGAAAAACACGCAGTACTCGGTCCGCATTATTGGTTATACAGATAGTAAAGGCTCTGCTTCTTTTAATGAAAAACTCGCCAAAAAGCGCGCCATTGAAGCCAAACAATACTTCCTTGACAAAGGGGTTTCGGCCGAACGTGTTGCGATTCTCGGGCGTGGAGAGCGCGAGGCACTTCGTAATAGCAAGGGAGAGGATAGCGATCTCGCTAATAGAAGAATTAAATTGGAATTCTATCGAACGGAGCTAGGTGCAGAATGAGCCCCTTAATGAAACTTATCTTATTCGTGGCATTCAGTGTTTTGATGGGATGCACTGATGACAATCCCATTTTTGCCAGTTCAAGTAATATAAATAGACAACTGACAATCGTTCCGTTGCAAACGACTCTAAACAAAGGTACCTCACAAGTTTATCAAGCCTATGTTGTTAGTAGTGACGGCTCACAGCTTAACGTAACAAGAGATTCTGTCTGGAGTGTTGATCAAACAGCACTTGCTGCGATTAGCCAAAGTGGTCTTTTAGAGACTTTAGAAGCGGGAGAGCTCACGGTTTCAGCCCAATATCAAGAGTTGGTGGCCACAGCAAATCTTATTGTCACTGACAAAGTGATCACAAGTTTTTCTGTATTGCCACAGGAAGTGATTACGTTAGCAGGTTTAGAGCGTCAATTTTTAAGTTTCGTTGAATTTGATGATGGATCTAATCAAGATGTGACAGTCGATACCCAGTGGACGTCCTCTGATCCTGACATTGCAAACTTTCCTGGTCGACCGGGCAACGCGCGAGCGATTCTAGCAGGGCTTGTAACAATATCGGCTGAGTTTAATTCCTTCTCTGACACTGCTTCGCTAGAGGTCATTTCTGGAGAACCTACAGAGTTTTTAATTACACCTCCTGTCAGCTACGTACCAATCGGTGTTAATGAAAATTATTCAGCAAGTATTGCACTTGCAACGACCCCTGTTGAATATCTAGATGTTACCGAACAAGTGGTATGGTCGGTTGATGAGCCAAAACTCGCTTTCATTTCAAATGATATTGGACTGAAAGGCCAAGCTACGGCGAAAAGCGAAGGCGTTGTTATTGTCTCTGCAAATCTCAGTTTCGCCGGTCAGTCTGCTGTCGCGAATGCTGAATTAAACGTTATTCCAATTCAACTGGAAAGCATCGAGGTTAACCCTGAAAATATAACAGTTGTACGTGGTACTGATGGGCAATACGTAGCAACCGGTATATTTAATGATCAGCAAAGTAGGGACATCACCGATACGGTGGTATGGTCTTCATCCAACGACACCGTGGCAAAAATTGAGACCTTTGGAGCAAATAGTGGTCGTGCTGTAGCGATTAATCCCGGCAAGACAGATATTACGGCTGCGCTTAATGGTCTAAGTGATACTGTGACGGGTACCGTTGTCGCGCCCGAACTCAATACACTGCGCGTCTATCCACAAAACGCCTCTATTCCACTTGGTGAATCACAACCTTTTAGTGCCTTCGCCGATTATAGCGACGGTACTTCGCAGGACGTTTCGAATCGTGTCGCTTGGACTAGTTCGAATACAACGCTTGCAACATTGAATTTACGCATACCGGGTCGCGTGGATTCAGACCCAACATTTGCTGGGCTCCTGCCCGATACTACTGATATTTCGGCATCATTGGGCGGCGTAGATAGCAATATAGCTGTACTCACCGTAACAAACGCAACGCCTACAGCACTCCGTATCGTGCCGGGTGATAGCGACTTGCCACTTAGGGTCGATGCAAATTATGAAGCAATGCTCGACTATTCGAATCAGACAACGCTTAATGTGACAGACCAGGTAGTCTGGTCATCGAGCAATCAAGAGATTGCTTCTATAAGCAATTCACCGAGTAATGAAGGCCGTGTGCATACGGTTAAGACCGGCACTACGGTCATAACGGCCAAATATATTGATGGCACCCTAGATTTGTCTGACTTTGTAAATCTTGATGTCACGAGTGATTACGTAACGTTTATAACTCCGAGTTGCGAGCCTTCCGATCTATTAGTAGGTGATTTTGCAACATGCTCTTGCACCGCTAATTTGTCAGGGGGAGGTAAGTTCGATTGCACACCCTTTGCTAACTTCACGCCAACACCTGGCGGCTTAGCTTTATTTGGTAGCGATTCATCAGATCGAAATATTGCGGAAGCCATTGCGGCAGGTAATGTAAATGTTTATATCGAGTTTAGTAATTCTAGTGGGAATGCTAGCCTCAGAATAGAGTAGAAGGGTATCTAATGCTGACCTTTTTATACAGTTTTCAGGAGATCTGGCATCACTTGAAATCTAGCTTGTGAGAGTAGTTCGATTTAAATATAAATCCGGCATCAACTTTACTGACAATAAAAAGGACTTACCAAAATGCGATCTAGACTAAATACAACCATGGTTGTCGTGCTCTGTTTTCTTTGTCCAAGTGTGTTTGCTTGTACCGGAATCATATTGCGGGCACTTGATGGAACAGCCGTTCCGGCGCGTACAATGGAGTTTAGTTTCGATGTGCACTCAAATATCCTAGTCGTTCCAGCAGGCACAAAAATTGAAAAACTCATTATGGACGAGAATCTCACTGGTGGCACTTATGTGACTAAGTATGGCGTGGTGGGAGCCAACGCCCTAGATAAACCCATTGTCGTTGATGGAATAAATGAGGAAGGTCTTTATTTTGGCGCATTTTACTTTAACGGTTTAGCAGAGTACGAAAAAATTACACCGGCTAATCGTGTAAAGGCCATCTCAAGTGAAGAGCTCGGCACGTATATTCTTAGTCAATTTGCGACGGTAGACGAGGTTAAAAGTGCGCTGCCTAACCTTACGATTGTCGGCACATGGATTAAAGAAATTGATTCGTTTGCACCTTTTCACTATGCAATCACTGACCGAAGCGGTGAATCGATCGTTGTCGAAATTACAGCAGACGGCTTAAAAATATTCGACAATACAGTCAACGTAGTAACGAATAATCCCACTTTTGATTGGCATTTAACTAATTTGAACAACTACGTCGGCCTCACCGCAGAAAATCGCGGGCCACAAATTGTCGGCCGGCACAAAGTAATGCCTTTTGGGGAGGGTACCGGACTTTTTGGACTGCCCGGTGATCACTCGTCACCCTCGAGATTTGTGAGAGCAACAGCATTCGCAAACTCCGTATTGCCGAGTGAGACGGCCGAAGATGCCGTATTCTCGGCATTTCACCTTTTGAATCATTTCGATATTCCAAAAGGTTCGATTCGTGAGAAGGTTCAAGATGAACTGTTCACCGACTACACCGTTTGGACTTCAGTAGCCGACACAAAAAACAGGAT
>NZ_LWFI01000965.1:0-961 GCF_001635735.1 Oleiphilus sp. HI0067 | reverse complement strand
AGCGCCCGTTAGGGTTATCAAAGTACGCTTGGTCTACATGTACTTTCACAAGGTAGTGACTATTTCCGCGTTGGTCCGTAATTGAGTCAGCAGAAATGGTTTCGACCTTGCCATCCAATCCGCCATAGACAGCAAAATCGAAGGCCGATATTTTCACTTTGGCGTACTGATCTCGGCGAACAAAGCCAATGTCTTTAGGTTTTACTTTCACCTCGACAAGTAATTCATCACCCACAGGGACGATGTCGATAAGTTCTGCGCCTGGTCTCGCGACCCCGCCTATCGTATTTATGTGCAAGGTCTGGATAATGCCATCCACCGGAGAGCGCAATTCAGTTCGGTCAACGCTCGCAGCGCTCACAGTTTGTTTACCACGCGCAATATCAAGGCGCGTTCTTACTTCAGAAAGTTGTTGTTGGGCTTTGGCTTTAAAACTTGCCACAACGCTTTCTTCTTCTTTTTGAAGGCGATCTATTTCTGATCTCAGTTCAGGAATTTCATTTTTTGTGGAATTGACTTCAGACTGTGCACGACTCAATTGTTGCTGAATATCGAGCACCACAGATTCAG
Source organism: Oleiphilus sp. HI0067 (assembly GCF_001635735.1). Classification (NCBI taxonomy): domain Bacteria; kingdom Pseudomonadati; phylum Pseudomonadota; class Gammaproteobacteria; order Oceanospirillales; family Oleiphilaceae; genus Oleiphilus; species Oleiphilus sp. HI0067. Next base: position 391 of record NZ_LWFI01000965.1, on the reverse strand, counting down.
ATACGGCCCCCATTTTTAGCAAAGGCTCATTCATTTTTAGTTGCTGCTCAACAAGCTGCACTTGTCGTTGCTGATCTTGTTGACGTTGGTTCGCCGCAACAAGTTCTTGCCGGGCTTTGCTTGCTTTTAAATGAATGTCTTCGACTTGTTTATGTAGTTCTTCCTGACGAACTTTGTATAGTTGAATTTGGGTTTCGATGAAGCGTTTATTCTGTTTGATTTGTTCTTCCGTGAAATTAGGTGCCGTACCGGCAACCTCTGCCGCTAAACGCATTTCTTCTGCGATTAAAGAAGAGGTTTCTGCAACTGATTGCGCGAGAGAGCCGCCGGCAGTTGTTGCATCTAGTTCCATGAGTAGATCACCCGCTTCCACGGTTTGGCCTTCACGCAC
>NZ_LWFI01000964.1:0-1893 GCF_001635735.1 Oleiphilus sp. HI0067 | reverse complement strand
TCATACTCACACAGAACAGAGACAGCATATTAAGAATGAACTTAATGTGCTGACGGCAAAGAAGCCCATGCTAACTAGCAAATATGCTGGTGGCATGGGTTTTTTTTTGCCCCAAAATTTTTGGTGGAGAAGAAGTTATGCAAGCATCAACAATGAAAGTATTGGTAGTCGGCAATGGAATGGTAGGCCATCATTTTGTTGAGCAGATACTTGAACAAGATATGAACGTCGAAGTGACAGTTCTTTCTGCAGAGCCAAGGTTGGCGTACGACCGAGTGCATTTGTCGGAGTACTTTACAGGCAAAACAGCAGCTGATCTTTCACTTACAAGCGCAGAATACTATGAAAAGCTAGGCGTGAATTTTCATGTGAATGCAAAAGTTTCTCATATTGATAAGCAAGCCAAGACGGTTAAGACTGAAGCGGGTGATGTGTATGCTTACGACAAACTCGTGCTTGCTACGGGCTCCTTTCCTTTTGTTCCTCCAATTCCTGGTAATGATCAAGAGCATTGCTTGGTGTATCGAACCATTGAAGACCTAGAGCAAATTGAAGCCTCATCTAAACAAAGCAAGGTTGGTGTTGTTGTGGGTGGTGGTCTGCTTGGTCTTGAAGCGGCAAATGCTCTCAAGCAAGCAGGTCTCGAAACCCACGTTGTTGAGTTTGCTCCGCAGCTAATGGCGGTTCAAGTAGACCAAGTTGGCGGTCAATTGCTGAAGTCAAAAATTGAAGAGCTTGGCGTGCAAGTCCATACCGAAAAAGCGACGCAAGAAATCGTATCTGGCGATACTAGCCGCTATAAAATGAAGTTTGCTGATGGCTCAGATCTAGAAACCGATATGATTTTATTCTCGGCAGGTATCCGTCCAGAAGATGGTTTAGCTCGAGAGTTCGACATCGATATTGGCCCGCGTGGCGGCATCGTGATCGACGATAATTGTCTAACGTCCGACCCAAATATTTATGCGATTGGTGAGTGTGCGCTTTGGAGTAACTTTATTTTTGGTTTAGTTGCCCCTGGCTATACCATGGCGCGCGTCGCGGCGAGCCATCTTGCAGAAGGTGATTTGAAGTTTGAGGGTGCAGATATGAGCACCAAACTCAAGTTGATGGGAGTCGACGTAGGCTCTATTGGTGACGCTCATGCTCGCACAGAAGGTGCTTTGAGTTACACCTATGAAAATCAACCTGAAGGTGTTTACAAGAAGATCGTTGTTGATGCAGACAAAAAGCTACTTATTGGTGCGGTGCTAATAGGTGACACTTCAGACTACGATACTCTTCTTCAGTATGCTTTAAATGGTATCGACCTTCCTGAAAAACCAGAAAGTTTAATTCTTCCTTCTACGAGCGATGCTGCGCCTGCGCTAGGTGCTGATGCTTTACCAGCGACTGCGACGGTATGTTCTTGTCACAACGTCTCTAAGGGCGACATTGTTGATGCAATGGATGCGGGCAACTGTGATCTTGGCTCGGTGAAATCATGTACTAAAGCAAGCACCGGTTGTGGTGGTTGTGCGGCCTTATTGAAAAACGTCGTTGATAGCGAACTAGAAAAACGCGGCGTAGAGGTCAATAAAGATATTTGTGAACACTTTGCTTATTCTCGCCAAGAGCTCTTCCACATTATTAAAGTCGAAGAAATCAAAAGTTTTGACGCGCTGCTTGAAAAACATGGTCGCGGTATCGGTTGTGAAATCTGTAAGCCTGCGGTCGGTTCAATTCTCGCGTCAGTATGGAACGATTTCGTGCTTCAAAAAGAGCACGTCAAACTTCAAGACACCAACGACACTTATCTTGGCAATATGCAAAAAGATGGTAGTTATTCGGTTGTACCTCGTATCGCTGGTGGTGAAATTACACCTGACAAGCTGATTGTTCTGGGGCAAGTCG
>NZ_LWFI01000963.1:0-578 GCF_001635735.1 Oleiphilus sp. HI0067 | reverse complement strand
TATGCCAAGGGTTTTTCTTGCCATCAGTTTTATCCAGCATGTCCTCAAATGCTTGTTGGTAACTGTCCCAGTTTTGTCGATTTAATATATCTTCACTTGTGATTTTCCAGCGCTTCTTAGGGTTTTCTATACGCTCTTTGAAACGTTTGAGTTGCTCGTCTTTTGAGATGCTCAAAAACAACTTAATGACAATGACGCCGTCATTGATAAGCAGTTTTTCAAACTGAGAAATTTCTTTGTATGCGCGTTGCCATCTTTTGTGGGGGGTAAGGTTGTCAACACGTTCGACGAGAACGCGTCCGTACCAAGATCGGTCAAAAATTGAAACTTCCCCACGCTTTGGAAGTAAACGCCAGAAGCGCTGCATGTAATGTTCTTCTAGCTCATCAATACTTGGTGCCCCAATTGGATGAACACGAACCCCTCTAGGGTCCATAAACTCGGTCATATGGCGAATCATGCCGCCTTTGCCAGCGGCATCAATACCTTCAACTACAACCACGCAGCGCATATTTTGATTGTATAAGCCATGCTGCAGCGTCATTAACTGTAGCTGCAGCTTTTCTAGTTTCTTCTCG
>NZ_LWFI01000962.1:0-1345 GCF_001635735.1 Oleiphilus sp. HI0067 | reverse complement strand
TACTAACACGATTAGTGTGCGAGAAACTGCGGATAAATTGAATCAGATCCGTACTTTGATTGATACCTGGGATATTCCAGTGCGCCAAGTGCTGATCGAAGCACGTATCGTTCGTGCACGTTCAAATATTACTGAAGAAATGGGTATTACTTGGGGTGGCGGTGGCCGTGACCAAGATGGCGATACCTTCTGGCGTTTTGGTGGTTCTCAAAATACTCTTGGCGAGTTAACAACTACCAATACTGTTACATTCCCAGACGCATTGGCGGTTGATCTAGGTGTGACACGTACGAATGCTTCATCTATCGCCATTGGTATTGGCAATGGCGATTACTTGCTTGATTTAGAATTGTCGGCATTCGAGGCCGATGGCAAAGGCGAAATCGTTGCTCAACCAAAAATTGTAACGGCGGATCGCCAAACGGCAACGATTAAGTCTGGTGAAGAGATTCCTTACCAAGAAGCAACTTCTTCTGGGGCTGCCTCTATTGCATTTAAAGAGGCTGTATTGTCTCTTGAAGTAACGCCGCAAATTACTCCTGACGATAAAATCATTATGGATCTGAAAGTAAATCAGGATGATCGTGGCCAAGAGACTGCTGGTGTGCCAAGTATCGCGACTAATGAACTAATTACTCAGGTACTTGTTGGCAATGGTGAAACTATTGTCCTAGGCGGTATCTTCCAGTCGGAGGAATCTACGACAGTAACTAAGACACCGTTCCTGGGTGATATTCCTTACCTAGGTAACCTGTTTAAAAAGACGCAAAACATTAATGAGCGTAGTGAGTTGCTAGTGTTTATTACACCTAAATTGATCAAAGATGGTTTGATTGATCAATAATCGTGGCACACTGAAAAAGCCGAGCTAAATAGCTCGGCTTTTTTTTGTCTGAATGTATCGTTCCTTGTTATCAAACGGTGTTAAACTCAAACTTTTTAAGCAGTTTTTTCAATGGCATACAGAACAAAGAAGCCCTTAGTTGTATTGGTTGGGCCAATGGGGGCGGGAAAGACAACAATAGGTAAATTGTTAGCGACAGAGCTTTCCTACGAGTTTATTGATTCCGATAAAGAGATTGAGCAGCGATCTGGTGCAGATATTCCTTGGATCTTTGATGTTGAAGGAGAGGAAGGTTTCCGCAATCGGGAAGTGGCTGTTATTAAAGATTTAGCTCTAGAAAGTCAGGTGGTATTAGCAACAGGTGGTGGCGCGGTAATGCGTCAGGAGAATTGCGATCATTTGACCCGCAATGGTTTTATTGTGTACCTCAATACCTCTGTTGAGCAGCAGTTTTCGAGAACCCATAAGGATAAAAACCGACCTTTATTGCAAGGAGGAGAG
>NZ_LWFI01000961.1:0-1553 GCF_001635735.1 Oleiphilus sp. HI0067 | reverse complement strand
CGAGAAAAAGGAGCGGCATTATACACTAAGCTATTCGCCGCTCGCTCACTTATTGCTTGATATATTTCAAAATTTCAACCACTTGCTCGGGTGTTTCTGCGACAGCCATCGCGGCACCGTCAACTTCTTTGAGTGGGTGCGTTAATTCTGGGTCATGAATCACAACGATTGGCTTGCCTTTGCCAATAGCAATGCCTGCTTCAAATGCAGCATTCCATTGCTTGTATTTTGGTCCGAAACGTACCACGGTAAGATCAGCCTTTTCGATTGCATTCATTGCGCGCAATGAATTGATCTTTGCTGCTTTATGATCCTTCCAGAAGTTGTTTTCTTCTTCACCAAGAATCCGGACACCAACTTCGTCACTGGCTTCATGATTAGTTACTGGACTTAGTGTCTCGATGTCCAGATTGGCTTCTTTGATGCCATTTTCAATACGCTCACGCCAATCGGTATGAATCTCACCTGAAAGATAAATGCTGTAGCTCATATTAGGTTTATGTCCCTAGAATTTATTGATAAAACTGTATGTAAGGTGAGCGGATTCTAATAAACAGAATTGAGGATGCAAGCATCGCTCATGCTTGGATTCACATATTTATACAATGGAGGTATAGGGTGCCTATCTATGACCATAAGTATGGTGGTTTAGACTATTTTCGAGTTTATCGTTCTTGGGGCGGACAAGAGTTTCAAGAATATGTGCGAATCGGAGAAGATAAAGACGCTGCACGCAAAGAGGCTGAGGCGATCGAAACACGTTTTACGCGGGAATATGAAGTTTATCAGCGAGAGCGTGCTGCACAACCAGAATTTCATGTGAGAGATGATGGCTCAATTCGAGGTCTACGGCGTGTTAGTGTTGAGCGAGGTAGTAGAGCGACAGTTGAGGTCTTGGAGCTCCGTATCAACGTGCCTTGGTTAAAAAGCATCAAGCGAACGACGGTATCAATTAGCACACATGGATTTGAGTCAGCTTTTCAGCAGTCAGTTGAAAAAATATGCGAATGGTATGAATTAGATAAACAAAGCCCCGCTGCGAAAGCGATGCGTACTTGTGATGCTTATTATGCAAATGGTGATGAGATCAGCGCTTTACGTAGTGTTAGCCACAAGGCGCGCCATGAGCTGGACAACATAACGCAAGGTGTGTTCAAAGGTTTACGTAAGCTCGGTATTTCTGGCGCTTAAGAGCGCCAGAAGGCTGGCGTGAATAGAATCAATAGCGTAAAAATTTCTAGACGCCCCATTAGCATTGCTACGCAAAGAACCCATTTCGCAAAAGTCGGTAAATCGCCATAGTGTGCTGCGACATCTCCCAGACCTGGTCCAAGGTTATTGATGCAGGCACCAACTGCCGACCATGCAGTTACTTGATCTAAACCGCTTGCGAGAAGCAGTAACAAAAGCACAACGAATGAGAATACGTACAGGGAGAAGAAACCCCATACGGCTTCGATAACCCGATCAGGTACGGCTTTCTTGCCTACTTTTACAGGAATCACCGCATTAGGGTGAATCAAGCGCTTTATCTCGCGCATGCCCTGTTTGAA
>NZ_LWFI01000960.1:0-2530 GCF_001635735.1 Oleiphilus sp. HI0067 | reverse complement strand
GGATTGAGAAAGTTGGGGGTTTTTGCGTGAAAGCGTGCTGTCAACAGAGAAGGTTTGTTGGGGCACTTGTTCACACAATGCTTGGTGCGCAACAAGACTGAGGATCGAATCATTATGCGAATTGAAGTATGCGATCAACTTGAGTATTTGCTGCTCCATGCCACCTTGTAACAAACCGTTTTGATTAGGCTTTGATAGGCAGAGTAAGAGAATGCGTGTTTGACTCATAAAGAAATTCGAATTATCACGGTTGCGTTGACTATAGGCTGTAATTCAATGGTATATGCTCTAAACTGCACAGCCAATTTCTTGTTTCTATCTGTCTGTTTCTCAATTATATGAAAGATAAACTCATCGCTTGGTTAGTGACGCGCATTTTGAAGTTGCTGTCGTTACTGTCTTACTCATCAACGCAAAAGCTTGGGCGTGTCATTGGACGAGCGTTGTGGCTCGGTGACTCTAGTCTTACGCGGGTGACTAAAGTCAATGTAGAGCTTGCATTCCCAGACTTAGAACAAGAACAGCAACAAGCACTCATCAAAGCTAGCTTAACAGAAACCGCAAAGCTTTTTGCTGAGTTTGGCGCAATGTGGGAATGGCCTACAGAGAAAGCGCTAGGTTTAGTTAAGTCTGTTCGGGGCAAAGAGTTATTCGATATGGCGTCAGAGCAAAACAAAGGGTTGATCGTTCTTGCGCCGCACCATGGCAATTGGGAATTGGTTGGTTTGTATTTATCTACATTACGCCCCATGGCTGCCTTATATCGCCCCCCTAAAATAAAGCCTTTAGAAGACTACATGTCTAAAGTGCGTGGTCGTCATGGCTCAGAGTTAGTGCCCACCACGAAACGTGGGGTGATTCGTTTGTTCTCGATTTTGCGTGAGCAAGGAATGGTTGGTGTATTACCTGATCAGGTTCCTCAAGGCAGCGGCGGTATTTTCGCACCATTCATGGGGGTCGAAGCGAATTCTGTCAAGCTGGTGTCGCGTTTGATCGAAAAGACAGATTGCTTGGTATTAAGTCTGGTTGCGATGCGCCGTGAGGACGGTACGGGATTTGACTTGATCTTTAGAAAGGCAGATCCGGATATTTATAGTGATGACTTATATACCTCGGTTGCTGCTATGAATCGAACAGTAGAGACCTGTGTGCGTGATAGACCCGAACAATATCAATGGGAATATAAGCGTTTCAAAGACGCACGAAAGGGAAGTCGACATACCTACGGATAGCTCGCGTATGCAACGAACAATTGTCTGTTTGAAGTGGGGTGAGATGTACGGCCCTCAATACGTCAACAATCTCTACGCAATGATTAGGCGTAATCTACAGGGCGATTTTCGCTTTGTTTGTCTAACGGATAATTCGACCGGCATTCGATCCGAAGTTGATTGCCAGCCTTTGCCAGATTTTCCAGAACCTGAATGGAAGTATGCGAGATACTGCTCAGCATGGCGCAAATTAGCCTTGTTTGATGCGGGTAAGTTGGGCCTAAACGGCCGTATTTTATTCTTAGATTTAGACCTTGTTATATTGAGTGCCATTGATGAGCTCTTTGAGGGTGATGCGCCTTTTTTGATGCTAGAAAATTGGTATCAACCTGGTAATGGTCAGGCGTCTTTAATGCGTTATGACAGTGACTTTGCCAAACCTGTATTAGACGAGTACTTGTCTGATTCTGAGACGATATTGAAGACTTACGTAACTGAGCAAGCGTTTATTGCGGAGCGTTTGTGCGTTAATGGCGCTTACTTTGACCCAAGTTATTGCGTGAGCTTTAAAAAACATGTGATGCATAGTGATTGGCGTCGTTTTACGAGCAAGCCCTATGATAAACCCGAGGGGGCCAAGGTCATTGTGTTTCATGGTCGGCCAAACCCGCCGGATGCGATTAAAGGTGATTGGGGGAAGTCATTACCTGCATTAAAACGCTGGTGGAAGGGTTTAAAGCCTTGTCCTTGGATTGCCGATTATTGGCGTGAGTGAGCGTACTCGTAGTGCTCCATAAACTGGGTCCAGTTTGCTTCGGTCCAAATAATTCCATGTCGAACATGTTCTTTGATGAAGCTGCGCTCTAGACGTTCGATCATGCGCATTCGGTGTCGTTCTTTCAGTTTAAAGATTTTAGCTTGATCAAAGTCGATGACCCAAACCTTTTTCTGAGCATCTACCAGAATGTTCTGAATATTTAGGTCGGGGTGGAAGACGCCATGCTTGTGCAGGTCTGCAATGCAATAGGCCAAGTCTTTAATAAGTTGGTTGCTTGCAGGTTCTTGCAGTACTTTGAGAAGGTCTTCTGCTGTGTCGATGCGTTTCGTGAGAAGGTCTGCCGTATAGTGACGTCCTCTTTTAATAACGCGCGCGCCCGCAGGCTCTGGAACGGGTAGTCCTGCATCATGGAGTTTCTGTAGTATTCGGAACTCTTTGATAGATCGTGTTTTATCAAACGAAAAGAATAAATAGTGATCACGATTAAAGCGGCTAATTAGCCCGCCTCGATAATAGTGACGCAACACAAGTGCATACTCGT
>NZ_LWFI01000959.1:0-1589 GCF_001635735.1 Oleiphilus sp. HI0067 | reverse complement strand
TGTTGATCAGCCACTTTAATTTGAAACGCAAGTTCGTGCGTTTCGCCATCGCCCAAGCGTTGCGCCTTGTTTTGATTTAAGACAAAGGTCCATTTGCCGTTCGCATCAACCTGCATGCTCCCCCATGGTGATTGACCTCCTCCCACCAAAGACCAGGTGTGGGTATCCCCTTGATCTGGGTCGCCATGCTGAAGTTGACCTGTGACAGCATTTAATTGATCCTCAACCGCTAGACCTTGAACAACACCTTGAATATTGGGCTGTGAATTGGCGCCGTTAATCGTGACATCGATAACTTGCGTACTTACGCCTGAGCTCGCATCTCGCACTTCAACAGTAATGTGATCAATCATCGATTGACCACTCGCTAAACCTTGAACCGCAGGGTTGCTCACGTCTAAGGTGTACGTCCACTTGCCATTTGCATCCACGACCAATGTACCGTAGCTGCCGCCCGACTTAACGCTCCAAGTATGTGAATCACCAATATCGGGATCAACAGCGATCAGTTGACCAGTTGAGGTGCTCTGCGTTTCAGACATCGATTGCGTGGTCGTACCACTGATTTGAGGGACATCATTGGTACCTTCAACCGTGACAGTAATCACCTGAGATACAGTTGCACCGTGATTATCTTTACCCTGAATTAAGAAGGTCTCTGTGCGCGTTTGACCTTCTCTCAATGCATCAACATTGCTTGCATTCTCATTAATCTGATATTGCCAGTTGCCTTGCTGATCAATGGTAAATTGACCAAACAAACCATTCTGTGTTTTTGGAATGATCTCAACCGTATCACCCGTATTTGGATCGGTGATATTGGCTTTCGCGGTATGCAGACCTTTTACATCTTCTTTGACATCACCTGCTGTAACACCCGAAATAACAGGCGCTTTGTTCTCTCCCGTCACGTTTAGCGTTATGGCTTTCGTGCTGCTATCACCATGCTGATCCGTTACTGTAACCATAAAAGTTTCAGTGAGGCTTTGCCCTTTACCCAAGGCCAGTACGTCAGGATGATTCTTGTTTAAGGTATATTCCCACTTTCCGCTTGATGCATTTAGTTGCATCGAGCCATAGCTACCATTATTTCCGTTAAGAGACCAAGTATGCGTATCGCCTTGATCTGGGTCGCCACTTTGCAATTGCCCCTCTACCGAGCTTTCTGCATTTTTCATTGAGCCGTTTAGACGCCCCTGAATATCTGGAGCGTCATTAGTACCGGTGACGTCTATTTCAATCAAGACTGTGACTGCTTGCCCATTGCTGTCGACCATTGTCTTACCGAATTGATCGACAGGAATCACCATGAAGCTTTCTTTCGTTGTTAAACCTTCCGGCATACTATTTGCGACCTGACCATTTAAGGTATAAGTCCATTTGCCTGTAGTCTTATCGAAATTCATTGAGCCAAGCTGCCCTTGCCCACTGACAAGCGTCCACGTCACTAGCGTGCCATTAAATGTGTTTGGCAAAGAGCCTTGGTCTGTTACTTTGTTGTCTTCAATGGCTGCACCGGTATCAACGATCTGGCCGCTACTTACCACTTGGTTTTGCGCCGTCCCATCAATACTCATCACAATTTGTTT
>NZ_LWFI01000958.1:0-1471 GCF_001635735.1 Oleiphilus sp. HI0067 | reverse complement strand
GATTGATTTTCAAGTCGTCCTTGAAGTTACCCAAGGACAATGTTCAGCCAACAATTGCCTAGGAATAGGTGACGCGGCAACTGAAATAATTGACAGTTGGTTAGTCATTGATAAACCGCTTGGGGCAGAAGTAGTTTTAGCTGAGCGAAATGACAGTACACAAACTGGGGTTCAATTTTCAGGGTCGATTCCAGGAACTTATAAGTTACTTGGCTTGTTCACTACAAATGAATCGCCTACTCGCTCATATGAAGCGCAATTGAACATTGTTGTTCCTGATTTTTCACAATATACATATCGGGTGACGCCCAATCCTCCTGATTTAGGTCAACGGCTCAATGTAGAAATTGAAGCGGATGCGTTGTTGTGTGAAGCATACTCAGTTTGCTCAAATCCAAATGGTGGCNAGTATATTAGTATCGGTAGCTTAGATGGTGATATTTATGCTTCTTGGAATGATGCTGATGGTCAAGGGCTTGAAGATATTGATATTAACAATAATGAGTTTTCAGCCGTTGATTACGGTTCAAATTATTCATTATTTATATACTTGAGTGGCTCAAGTGTTAATGTAAAAGTCGCAGATTACGATGCGGGGCTTGATCTTGATGATGATGGAGACGGTGTTCTTAATCGATTTGATGCGGTACCAGGCGATGCAGCATGTAGTTCGCTCGATGATAGTTTTAACCTTTCAGATCTGATTCAGCCAAACTCTTTAGATTTTCAGTCGGCAAATACGTTACCTACTGGAGAATTACGTTATTGCCGTAGTACTTACTTAGCGGCGAAAGGCGTTACAACTCCTACTTTTACGTTTCCTGATAGTGGAATCAATATTTATTTCGACGACTCTCTCGATCTATTGTTTTTCGAAGGAAATAAGAACGAAACATTAGTACTTCCCTCAAACAAGAACAGTATTGATAAAGCTACGGACTATACTCCTGTCTCAGTAATTGAGGACTCGGCTAATCAAGTTGCTTATATTGTTTACAAAACGGGACAAATTGACCGGTTTAGCTATAGAGACGGCTCGTTTACGCTTTTTTCAAATGCTCGATTTGGTTATTCAGCGTTTAATGATCCAAATGTCTCAAGAGTTGTTGATGGGTATGTATTTGTAGCCCTAGAAGCCCAGGTTAGTGGGTTTGATGATTTCGTTCTAATCCTTGATGAGGATGGACAGGACGCGCCTATTAATTTTGGTAGGAAATATTTGAGTGCCGGTCAACAAGTTTCTTTGCATTTCGGGAATGAGGACGTTGCAGCTTTTCCTAGTTTGAGAGCTGAATGGCTTGTAAATCGACGAGAGAAGGTCGTGGGTACATCTGACTATCACGTATCTACTTTGGGTTCTTTGCGAGTATCTAATCAGACTAGAGTATTGAGCGAAGGGCAGCTTCAGCTCAAAGACATTCTTAGTGTCTCGATTGTTGATGTAGCGGGTAATGACTTTGTAACGATACCA
>NZ_LWFI01000957.1:0-1302 GCF_001635735.1 Oleiphilus sp. HI0067 | reverse complement strand
AAGTTGAGGCATTTGATGAAGAGGGGAAGGCTTTATCAAAGGCTGATATATCGGATAGCTTAAGCTTGTTGTTGGCTTCGCAAGTATGCGAAGTACTCAATGATAAAACGCTAGGACTGAATAGCTCTGACTTAGCGATACTTGTGCGCACTAAAAATGAAGCGCGACAAGTGAAGCAGGTGCTAGCGCAGGTCGGTGTTAAGTCTTGCTTTGATGACGATGCTTCTGTGTTTGAAAGTGCGGAGGCTATGTCTTTGGCATTTTTGTTAGAGGCAGCGCAAAACCCAACAAAGAAGCGCGCGATACGTTCTGTACTGCAAGATCCATTTTGGCAGGTAACAGATGCCGAGCTGTCTCGCATCACAGAGGATGAGTTTGCTTTACAGACATGGGTAGACCGTTTTCAGAATCTACAACATCATTGGCAGCGTTTTGGTGTGCTTAGCATGGTGCGCTTAGCCATTGATGAGTTTTCAATTCTAAAGCATTGGCATAACGCGGCGACGTCACAGGACACTGTAACGCTAGATTGGGAGCGCAGCCTAACTAACATCAGTCAGTTAGCTGAACTTTTACAAGAAAAAGCACGCACATTGCGATCAGAAAGCGCCTTGTTACGTTGGTATTGGCAGTGCATTGGGCAGACTGCGCAGCCATCAGCCGAAAAACTCGCGACGCATCAGCTTCGTTTAGAAAGCGACGAGGCCTTGGTTCGTATCGTGACGATTCATAAGTCAAAGGGCTTGGAATACCCAATTGTGTTTTTACCGTTTCTGTTTACGACAAGAGATGCGCAACAGGCTTGGTTCTATGATGAGGCTGGACGCTTATGTTTAGCATTAGAGCCGAACGAGCAACAGCAAACAGCGGCTGATCGAGAGCGTTTAGCGGAAGAAATGCGTTTACTATATGTCGCTTTAACGCGCGCACAATATCATTGTTATATCGGCACCGCGGAGTTTAGTGGGAGTCGATCGCCCAAAATGTACTCCACTGCGCTTGGTTATTTGTTATCACAGGGCCAGTTATCCGATGATCTTGAAAAAGGATGGCTGCAAGACGCAATCTCTCGTTTTACGAAGCACACTGATTTTTCTACTTCATATCAATATCTCACGTTTGAAGAAGTACACGCGCTCAATCGCTCGAGTCGATTGTTGATTGATCAAAGTTCTCAATCGGCTTCTGAGCTCTCAGACGAGTTATTCGCTCCTCAATTAAAACAATCATGGAAGGTCCAAAGCTTTACCGGATTGCTTAATGAGCACAGAGCACTAAACCCGCATAGTGAGCATACTCATC
>NZ_LWFI01000956.1:0-1684 GCF_001635735.1 Oleiphilus sp. HI0067 | reverse complement strand
GTGGCGTCAGCCCATTTGCTCAAAAGAAACGACTGCCAACCCTTGTTGATGCTTCAGCTTCTGATCTAGAAACTATGTTGGTCAGCGGGGGTAAACGTGGCTTAGATATAGAAGTCGCACCACAAGATCTGATTCCTATCTGCCAAGCTATTTCGGCAAATATCGTGAATGAAGACTCGTGACTTATTGCGTAATTAAGTGAATAGTCAACGAAGCACAATTGTTTGTAAAAAAGAAAAGGGATTTAAAAGGAAGGATGTCAGTCCTTAATCAACTAAGGACGGAAGGTCTAACGGCTATTCGTTGCCGTCTCACGCGCTGCTTGCGCTGTTTTTGAACACGTCGTCTCATAAAATACCTCGACTATTTCCCGTGTTATTGAAGATAGGAGGCATTATTTACCTCCCAGAGACTTTACGGAAACCATCATCTAGTGGATGAAATATATACCTCTAAAAAATCGATGGGATCCATCAAAGAAACTATGAGTATTAGAATCGATATAAGTTCCCTTGATCAGTAAGAAAGTAAACGCTGTTATCTGGTCCTTCAACCACATCTCGTATGCGCTCATTTAGTGACTCGAATAGGCGCTCTTCTGAAACAACATGGCCTACCCCATCTAAAGCTACATAATTGAGATGCCTTAGCTTTAACGCACCTGCATATAAGTCTCCCTTGTGCAGCATAAGGCTGCTTGGAGCAATGGAAGGGTCATAATATTTGATAGGCTGTTCCATGCCTTGTTTATGCGTGCCTTCTCCTACAGCTATTGGCCCCCAATACTCTTTTCCATAAGAGATCACAGGCCAGCCATAATTTTTAGCGCGCTCAACACGATTAATTTCATCACCACCACGCGGTCCATGTTCGATAATCCAGAGAATTCCACGATCTTGATCGAACACAATGCCCTGAGCGTTGCGATGCCCATACGACCATATTTCAGCTTGTGCGCCTGCTTGATCGACGAATGGATTGTCTGCAGGCACTCGACCATCAGCATGTAAACGAATCACTGTACCTGCATGATTCGACAAATCTTGCGCCCAATCTCGCTCTCCACGATCCCCTGAGGTGAGAAATAAATAGCCCTGATCATCAAATGCGATGCGGCTGCCAAAGTGGCGACCACCAGAAGAAATAGCATTGCTCACAAACAACTCTTCATGTTGCGTAATAGCGCCATCTGTCAACTGAAAACGGGCTAAAGCTGTTGAGGTGCCATTAGAATGTGCTTTGCTATAACTGGCATAAATCCACGGTTCCTCTGGATAGTCGGGATGGATAGCAAGATCTAACAATCCGCCCTGCCCGCCAAAGGCCACTGGCCAAACATTTCTAAGCGATGTTTGGCCTTTGTCTTTCAAAGAAAGCACTTTTATGGCCCCGGCCCGTTCTGAAACAAGCAGTGTTGTCTCATCTAAAAATTCCATTGACCAGGGTAATTCGAAGCCTTTCGCAATAAGTTCTATTCGCGACTCACTCGCAACAGACATTGGAATACAGCAACACGCGACCACCATACACATTAGATTGTGCAATTTTTTTGAACATTTCATTGCATAAGTTCCGGTCTTTCAGCCAAAAGATGGTTCATATACTAGAGCCATTCTCGGTTGGATTGAAAGCCGAAACCATCGAATAACAGTTCGAATAATAGTAAGGAGAAACATATGAACTA